>NZ_LGDO01000059.1:0-22247 GCF_001279805.1 Streptomyces sp. XY431 | reverse complement strand
GGGGTCGGGGGGGGTCGGGACGGGTCGGGGTGGTCGTGCCGGACCGGCCGGCGGCGTGGCGGCCGGCGAGTGGAGCGGTCCGGGGGTCTCGGGGCGGTGGAGGCTCGGGGCGGCGGGCCGACCCGGCGGGTCAGGCCCCGGTGCCGAGGTGGTGGCGCAGGGTCGCGAGCAGCGTCGCGAAGGCCGCCTCCGCCGCGGCGTCCGAGTAGCGCTCGCGGTCCCAGGCCAGCCGGACCAGGAGGTCCTCGCCGTGCGAGGCGGAGACCGCGATCGGCGCGGCGAGCGGACGGCCCGCGAGATGGACCTCGCGGCCGGCGGCCCCGCCCAGCACCAGCGGGGGCCGGCGGTGCAGGTCCTCGAAGGTGAGCAGTCCGTCGAGCGCGCCGGACCAGCTCGCCCCGGCGGAACGGGCCGCGCGCACCACCTCGTCGTACGGGGTGTCCGCGTGGTCGAGGTCGTCCCACCAGTCGGCGCCGAGCGCGTCGAGCGGGCGGGGCGGGCCGGGCGGCGCGGGGTGGACCAGGGTGTTGAGGAAACAGCCGAGCACCGGCGCGGTGTCTGCGGGACGGCCGCCCCACGGGTAGCCCAGCGCGAGCACCCGGTCGCCGCCGTCGAGCCGGTGCGCCGCGGCGGCCACGGCGTCCAGCAGGGCCGGGAAGACACCGCTCCGGGCGGCGCCGGTCACCGCAGGCAGCCGGTCCACGGCCATACCGGTCGACCGGGCGGCACCGGCCGGACCGCTGCTCTCCGGGGCATCGGCGAGGGCGCCGAGCCGGGCGGCCCAGTGCTGCTGGGCGGCCTCGCCCGCGGCCCGCGCCTCGGTGGCCAACTGGCCCTCCACCGCCGCCCGGTACTCCTCGACGGCCTCGGCCTGCCCCGCGCCGGGGGCGTCCTCGCCGCCGTCGGGGTCGGCATAGGCGGCGCCGAGCCCCTCGGTGACCAGGCCGAGCGACTGCTCGTCGCAGGCGGCGTGGTCCAAGGCCACGGCGAGCAGTTCCTCCTCGTCCTGCGGTCCGGCCGCCAGCAGCAGCCGCAGCGCCGGTCCGTCGGTAGGCCAGTCCAGCAGCGCCCGCAGCAGCGCCGCCCGGGCCGGACCGTCCGGCAGCCCGGCGGCGGTCCCCGCGTCGGCGGCTGGTCCGGGGGCGGAGGCTCCGGTGGCGGCGGCTCCGGCGGCGGCGGCTCCGGCGGCGGCGGCTCCGGCGGCGGCCGGGCCGGACGGGTCCACCTGCACCCGGGCCACCTCGACCGAGGGCTCGCCGAGCCGCAGCACCGGCGTACCGCGCAGCACCGTGAACTCGCCGCGCAGCGCCGGGTGCCGGCGGGCCAGCCGCAGCGCGGCGCGGCGCAGCCGGGGCAGGTCGACGGTGCCTCGGGGGAAGGCGAAGAACAGCGGGACGATGTCCGTCCGGGCCAGCCGGTCGCGATGGCGGGTGATCAGGAAGCGGCGCTGGGCGCCGGTGAGCGGGAGCAGCGGCGCCGGGTCGGGGCCGGTCCCGGCGGCGGAGGCGAGGGACCGGTAGCGGGTCAGGTAGGCGGCCGTGATGCTGGAGTGCACGGGAGGGTCTCCGCTTTCGGTTCGGGACGTCGGTGGGTCGGCGTGGTTCCGGGCCCGGTCGGGCGGCGCGTTCAGCGGGCCCTTCCGGCGTCGGCGGCGTCGCGCCCGGAGGCGCCGTCGGCGGCCAGGTCCCCGTCCGCGGCGGGCGGCACGTCCGCCGTCGGGGCGGCACCCGCGGTCGGGTCGTCGTCGTCCGCCGTCGGGCCGGCGTCCGCGCTCCCGTCCTCCGGTGGCGCGGACGGCAGGTCCCGCATCCCGCGCAGCGGCGAGAACAGCAGCGGCACCGGCACGACCAGGAAGCCCGCCGCGCAGAGCCAGAGCGCGGCGCGCGGACCGGCCTGCTCGGCGACGGCGCCGCCGAGCAGGGCGCCGAGCGGCAGGGTGCCCCAGACCAGGAACCGCATGGTCGCGTTCATCCGGCCGAGCAGCCGGGGCGGGCAGAGGCTCTGCCGGAAGCTCACCTGGGCGACGTTGTAGACCACCGCGCCGAACAGCACCGCCACCCCGCCGATCGCGAACAGCACCGCCCCCGTGCCCCCGTCCGCGAGCGGCCAGAGCAGTGCGAACGGGCCGGTGACCAGCGGGGCGAGCCAGATCAGCCGGGCCTGCCCGATCCGCGCGGCGAGCCGGCCCGCGCACAGCGCACCGGCGAGCCCGCCGACCGCCGAGGCCGAGAGCAGCACCCCGATCGCGGCCGGCGAGAGGTCCAGCACCCGCACCCAGAAGACGGTCTGCACGGCCATCAGCACCGCGCTGAACAGGTTGGACGCCGCGGTGGTGGCGGCGATCACCCGCAGCAGCGGGTGCCCCAGCACGAACCGCAGGCCCTCGGCGACGTCGGCCCGCAGCGAACGCCCGGGCTCGGGCGCGGGCAGCCGCTCCTCGGCCCGGATCCGGGAGAGCAGGGCCGCCGAGACGAGGAAGCCGAACGCGTCGGCGACGATCGCCAGCGGGGCGCCGAGCAGTTGGACCAGTCCGCCGCCCAGGCCGGGCCCGGCGATCTGCGCCGAGGACCGGACCGTCTCGATCGCCCCGTTGCCCGCCACCAGGCGGTCGCGCGGCAGCAGCACCGGGAGGAAGGACTGGTGGGCGACGTCGAAGAAGACCGTCGCCACCCCGGTGACCAGGGCCACCAGGTAGAGCTGGAGCAGGCCGAGCACGTCCAGCGCGGCGGCCACCGGGATCGAGCCGACGGCGAGGCAGCGCAGCACGTCGGCGCGGACCAGGACGGGAAGCTTGCGCATCCGGTCCAGCCAGGCGCCGGCGGGCAGGCCGACCAGGAGGAAGGCGGCGGTCTCGGCGGCGGTCAGCAGGCCGACCTGGAAGGGCGTGGCATCGAGTTCCACCACTGCCACCAGGGGCAGTGCGACCAGGGTGACCTGACTTCCCGCCTGCGCCGCGACGGCCCCCGAGAGCAGGAGGCGGAAGTCGCGGCGGGCCGACGGACCGGTACTGGGCAGGTGAGGCGTTTCGTTCATCAGTACGACCCTCGGTTACCGATTCGCTACCGGGCAACCGGCTGGCCGGATTCCGGCCCCCGCCCGAATCGGCCGGATACCGCCGCTCGCTCAGCCTTCCCTCACCCGCTCCTTATCCGGCCGCAAGGGCCGGAACGGGCACCCGCGGGCACGACCAGCGGCGTCGCGCCGAGCGGTCTTCCCGTTCGGGATGTCCACTCGGATGTCCGCTATTCGGACCATGGATTTCAGCCAGCGGACGCCCGCCCTCAACTTGGCCGGAACCCGGGGAGTGCTGACTTTCCGTCACCTGGCAGTGGTGCGGCCGTGATATCGGCACACGCACGCGGCCCCCGGACCGGGGTCGGTCCGGGGGCCGCGGGGCCTGCGGGGGCCTGCTGGGACGGCCGTCAGGCCGAGCCGAGGACGGCGTCCGGGGTGCGGCCCGCCTGGGCCTGCTCGATCCGGGCGACCAGCATCGCGGCCAGCCTCCGGGTGCCCGCCACGTCCACCGGACCGCCCTCGGTGGTGACGGTGGCGACCACCGTGCCGGCGCGCAGCACGATCGCCACGCCGTCCCGGCCCGCGAGCTGGCCCTGGAACGCGCGGCTCTCCGTCCCCAGCAGGCCGACGTCGGCCGGGCTGTACTTGGTGGCGTCGGCGTAGGCGCCGTACGCCTCCTTGTAGCGGTCCTGGGCCTGCGCCCGGCCGGGCAGGGTGTCGACGCCGAAGCGCACCACCACCTCGCCGGAGGCGAACCTCGCGGTACCGCTCAGCGGCTTGCCCTTGCAGGGCGCGGCGGCCGTGCAGGTGGTGGCGTGGTCGGCGGTGTCGACGCGCCGCTTCTCCTCCTCCCAGCCGGTCATCGCCTTCTGGTCGGGCAGCAGCAGGGCGACCAGCGCGGAGTCGAGCAGGGCGGTGTCCGAGTCCGGCCCGGTGGCCGGCTGTCCGGCCCCACCGGTCCCACCGGCCCCACCCGCTCCGCCGGCTCCACCGCCCGAAGCGCCCCCGGCGGTGGCCCCGGTCGTCGTTCCGGCGGTCCCGGAACCGGTCCCGGCCGTACCGGCCGTACCGGCGGACGAGCCGCCCGCCGTCGCCGCCCCGGGCGTGGCCGCACCCGGACCGGTGGCCCCGGCCGCCGGGGTACCGCCGGCCGCCGCACCACCGGCGGCCGCGTCGCCCGACGACGTGGCGGTCCCGGATCCGGCCGCCGCCGAGGGCGCGCCGGTGCCCCCGGTGGCCGCGCCGGCCGTCGTCCCGGGGCTCGCCGACGCGCCCGCCGTGCCCTTCGCCGCGTTCTCGGTGCTCGTCGAGCTCCCGGAACCGCAGGCGGCCAATGCCGCCAGCAGCGCACCCGTCGCCGCCGCGGCGGCCACCTTCCGACCGGCCGTGCCCATGTGCGCCCCTCTCGTGTCCGTGGCCCCTCAAGATAGACGCGGCCCCGGCCGACCGGTTCCCCGGGGCCGCCACCTCGGGGAACGGCCGCTCCGGGCGGGGCGGGCGAGGGCCGGGGGCGCTCGGCCGGGGCCGGAGGGGCCCTCAGCCGAGGCCGGCCGGGTCACTCCCGGGGGCGCCCGGCGGCAGCGGCTCGACCCCCACCACCCGGCTGATCCTCGTCGGCTCGACCAGCACCACCACCCGCCGCTCCCCCGGGATGCCCCAGCCGTACCGCTCCACACCGAGGTACGTGTGCGCCAGCCGGTCCATGTTCCGGACGGCCTCCTCGCCCTCCACGAACCGCACCGCCCGCCCCCGGATCTGCACCCGGTCGTACGGGTCCCGGGGGTCGGCGAGCGACAGGCAGACCCGCGGGTCCCGCCGCAGATTGCGCTCCTTGACCCGCCCCACGGAAGTGTTGAACAGCAGCAGATCCCCCTCCAGCCCCACCCACATCGGGCTCACATGCGGCGAGCCGTCGGCATTGACCGTGCCGACGTACCAGATGTGCCCCGCCTCGATCCGCTCACGGACGTCCTTCGAGATCTCGACCATGCGCCGAGTCTGCCCGCCCGCCCGGGCGCCACTCCCGCCCCTCGTACACGCACCTCACCCGGATCGCCCAGGGCACTCGGGTGAACACGCCCGGGACTCCACCCGAAGGGGTCACCCGCCGGGCCGGGGCTGCCGCCCTCCGGTGGCAGCGGGCGCCAGGGTGGTTGACGGTGAATCAGGCGCCCACTCCGCGAGTCCCCCGCCCGATGATGTGTCGGCGATCGCGGTACCGCGCCGGAAGGATCATCATCATGCGTTCTGCACGCACCCTGCTCGCCGGAGCAGCCGTCGCCGCCGTCCTCACCGTCGGTGCCCCGCTCGCCTACGCCGACGGCGCCGCCGACCAGGGCAAGAACCTCACCTGGCAGGAGAAGCAGGACAAGGCCGCCACCGCCGACGGCCAGAAGACCTGGGAGGAGAAGCAGCAGGGCTCCTCCAGCACCGAGGAGAGCAAGGGCTCCGAGGGCAAGGGCTCGGAGAGCAAGGGCTCCGAGGGCAAGAGCTACGAGAGCAAGGGCGAGGAGAAGACCCCGCACGGCGGCGTGCACACCGGCGGCGGCGGGCTGGCGCTCTCCGGCGGCGGCCTCGCCTCCGGCGCGGTCCTGCTGCTCGGCGGCCTCGGGGCGGGCGCGATCGCCCTGCGCCGCGGCCGCCGCACCGCCGACGCCGCCATCTGACCGCGCGCCGTTCCCGCCGCCTCCCCGTCGTGGCCCGCGCCCCGCGCGCCGGTCACGGCGGGGGCGTGCGGGGCGGCGCTCCGCCGTGTCCGGCCCGCGGCACCCCGAGCCCGGGCCGCTGAGAGGAGTACGAGCGACGATGGCCGGTCTGATCCCCGGTACGTCCCGGCTGCTGCGCGCGGGGATGGGCGCGGCCGCGGTCGGTCTGCTGCTGATCTACAACTCGGTGGACAGCGTCCCGGCGGAGGACGCGGCGGCCGCCGGGGCCGCACCCCCCGCCGCCGCCGCGTCCGCCGCACCGGGACCGGCACCGGGGTCCCCGGCAGCCACCGGCCCCGCCGCCCCGGCCTCCACCGCACCCGCGGCGGCCGGCCCGGCCCCCGCCGCGCCGGTCAAGGCGGCGGCGCCGCTGAAGCGCTCCAAGCCGACCAGGCTGCGGATCCCGCAGCTCAACGTGGACGCCCCCTTCACCGAGCTCACCCTGAGCCCCGCCGGCCAGCTCAACGCCCCGCCGCCGGACGACAAGAACCTGGTCGGCTGGTACCGCGACGGCGTCACCCCCGGCGAGCGCGGCGCCGCGGTGGTCGCCGGACACGTCGACACCACCAAGGGCCCGGCGGTGTTCCTGCTGCTCAGCCTGATGCTGCCGGGCAACAAGGTGGAGGTCCGGCGGGCGGACGGCACGGTCGCGGTGTTCTCGGTGGACGCCGTCGAGACCTTCGCCAAGGACGCCTTCCCCGACCAGAAGGTCTACGGGAAGACGCCCGACGCCCAGCTCCGGCTGATCACCTGCGGCGGCACCTACGACAAGAAGCGCCGCGACTACCTGGACAACGTGGTGGTCTTCGCGCACCTGGAGTCCAGCCGCAAGGCCTGAACCCCGCTCCGCGACACACGCACACACACGCACGACGCGGCCGCCGGTCCCCCCTCGGAAGGGGACCGGCGGCCGCGTCGTTCCGGCGGACCGGGTCAGCCGCGCACCACGGCCTCGAAGGCGTGCAGGTACGGGTTGACCGGGCGCACCTCCCGGACCTCCAGCCCGGCCTCGGTCATCAGCCGGACCATGCTCGCCTCGGAGTGCTTGGCGCCGCCGACGTTGAGCATCAGCATGAGGTCCATGGCGGTGGTGAAGCGCATCGAGGGGCTGTCGTCGACGAGGTTCTCGACCACCACGACCCGGGCGCCCGGGCGGGCCGCCGCGACCACGTTCGCCAGCGTCCGGCGGGTGCTCGCGTCGTCCCACTCCAGGATGTTCTTGATGATGTAGAGGTCCGCGACGACCGGGATCGCCTCCCGGCAGTCACCGGGGACCAGCCGGGCCCGGTCGGCGAACGCGCCGCCCTCGCGCAGCCGGGCGTCGGCGCCCGCGACCACCTTGGGCAGGTCCAGCAGGGTGCCGTGCAGCGCCGGGTGCTTCTCCAGCAGGCTGGCGAGCACATGGCCCTGGCCGCCGCCGATGTCGACCACCGCGTCGATCCCGGTGAGGTCCAGGTAGGCCGCGAAGTCGGCGGCGGACTGCCGGCTGGAGGTGGTCATCGCCCGGTCGAAGACCTTGGCGGACTCACCCCCGTCGCTGTGCAGGTAGTCGAAGAACTCCTTGCCGAACAGCTCGGGGAAGACATTGCGGCCGGAGCGCACCGCCTCGTCCAGCTTCGGCCAGGCCTCCCAGGTCCACGGCTCGGTGCACCACAGGGAGATGTAGCGGAGGCTGTTCGGCGCGTCCTCGCGCAGCAGCCGGGACATGTCGGTGTGGGTGAAGCGGTCGCCGTCGAGCTCCTCGAAGATGCCGTAGCAGGTGAGGGCGCGCAGCAGGCGGCGCAACTGGCGGGGCTCGGTGCCGAGCTCGGCGGCGAGGTCGGTGACGGGGGTGGGGGTGTCGCCGAGCGCGTCGGCGACGCCGAGCCGGGCGGCCGCGCGGACGGCGGCGGCGCAGGCGGCGCCGAAGACGAGCTCCCGCAGGCGCATGGCTGCCTGCGGGGTGGTGGCGGGTGCGGTGGTCATGGGGCCGGGTCTCTGCTTTCTGCGGGGGTCGGTGGAGGTGGGGGCGCGCCCTGGGGGCGCGGGCCGGGAGCCGGTCAGCAGTGGCCGGTCAGCAGTGGCCGACCGGCTCGGAGACCGCGCACTGGTTGCGGGCGAAGGAGTTGTCGGTGCCGGTGTCGCGGTCGGCGAGGTCGGCCGGCCCGTTGCCGAGCACGAGGTTGTCGGCGACGGTGTTGCGGGCGTTGGCCACCCCGACCACGCTGTGGACGAGCACGATGCCGCCGGAGAACGGCGAGGCGCCGACGTTGTCGCGGACCTCGTTCTCCGTCACCGAGGTCTCCTCGGCCCCGGTGAGCACGATCCCGGCGCCCTGGATGTGGTCGAGCCGGGGGTTCGGCGGGCAGTAGCGGTTGTTGGCGACGACCTGGTTGCGGGTCACGGTGAGTGCGCCGGCCCGGGGCACGCCCTCGTCGCCGACGACGAACACCCCGCCGCAGTTGCCGTGGATCCGGTTCCGCTCGACGCTCAGGTCGCGCAGCCGCCGGACGGTGACGCCGACCCGGTTGTCGGTCAGCAGGTTGGCGCTGACCAGGGTGCCGTCCGCGGAGAGGGCGCCGCCCTCGCTGTCCACGGAATTGGCGAGGAAGACACCGGACTGGCCGTTGCGGGTGGACTCGTTGGCGGTGATCACGCCCCGGGTCGACTTCTCCTGGCTGATGCCCTGCTGGCCGTTGTCGTGCACGTAGGTGGCGCGCACGGTCAGCCCGGTGGTGCCGGTGGCGCTGATGCCGTTCTTGCGGAAGCCGGTGACGGCGAGCGCCTCGACGGTGACGCCGGCGAGCGGACGCTCGTCGGTGCCGGCCACGCAGAGGCCGTGGCCGGCGGTCGCGCAGAGGGCGGCGCCGGCGGCGGCGGGCACGGGGAGGGACGCGTCGGCCGGAAGCAGCACGCTGTCCCGGCCCGCGCCGCGCAGGGTCAGGCCGGGCGTGGTGATCCGGACGCTGCCCCGGTACTCGCCGGGGAGCAACTGCACGGTGTCGCCGGGCAGTGCCGCGTCGACGGCCTGCTGAATCGATTCGCCGGGCCGGACCAGGTGCAGTTCGCCGGCGGCGCGGGCGGGCGCGGCGCCGACGGCGGTCAGCACGGTGGTCAGGGCGGTGGTGGCGGCGGCGGTGGCCGCGGCGAGGTGGTGGACCCGTCGCGTGGGCATGAGTGGTGACCTGCTTTCTGACGCGCCGACGCGGGGGCGCGCTCGCGGGGACGTCGGCACGATGACGCGGGGTGGTCGGAGGGTGACGGCCGGTGGGTGTCGGCCGAACCGACGCTAGGGGCGGGCGGGAGGCCCCGCCACCAGGGTTGGGCTGCCGGGCTGACGGGGCGTCGGCCGGTCGGGGCACGGCCCGGGCACCGGCCCGGCCGACGGCGGACCGCCGTCCGCGTGCCATGCTCGGAGCCATGAGCACCAGCACCGCCGCAGTCACCACCCCCGCCGCCCCCGTAGCCGCCACGACCGCCGACCTCCCCGACCCGGCGGTCCGCAACCCGATCGGCGCCCATGTGCCGGTGGCCGGCCGCGGTCTGGCCGGCACCGGCCTCGCGTACGCCGGGCGGGTGGGCGCCGAGACGGTGCAGGTGTTCGTCGCGAATCCGCGCGGCTGGGCGACGCCGACCGGCAACCCGGCGCAGGACGCGGAGTTCCGCGAGTCCTGCGCGGAACGGGCGGTCCCCGCGTACGTGCACGCGCCGTACCTCATCAACTTCGGCTCGGACAACCCGGTGACCAGGGAGCGCTCGGCCGACTCGCTGCGCCACTCGCTGCGGCGCGGGCACGCGATCGGCGCGCTCGGTGTGGTGCTGCACACCGGGTCGGCGGTCGGCTCCGCCCCGGGCGGCGGCTCCCGGCGGGCCGAGGCGATGGCCCAGGTCCGCGAGGACGTGCGGCGGCTGCTGGACGAGCTCGACGCGCTCGGCGAGGACGCGCCGTGGCTGCTGCTGGAACCCACGGCCGGCCAGGGCAGCTCGCTCTGCGCGCGGATGGAGGACCTCGCCGGGTACGTGGAGGCACTGGACGGCCACCCGAAGGTCGGGGTCTGCCTGGACACCTGCCACGCCTTCGCGGCCGGCCACGACCTGGCGGCGCCGGGCGGTGTCCGGGCGACCCTGGACGCGTTGGTCGAGGCCGCCGGACCGGGCCGGCTGCGGCTGATCCACGCCAACGACTCCGAGGACGCGGTCGGCGCCCGCAAGGACCGGCACGCCAACATCGGCGCCGGCCTGATCGGCGCCGAACCGTTCCGCGAGCTCTTCGAGCACCCGGCCACGGCCGGCGTCCCCCTGATCGTGGAGACCCCGGACCGCAAGCACGGCGGCGAGGGCGCCGGCCACAGCCTCGACATCACCGCCCTGAAGCGGCTCCGCTCCCGCGCGGCCGCCCCGCAGGTGGTGTGACGGCCCGCAACGCCCGCGCCTCCCGCCCCCCGCGCCTCCCGCAACGGCGGCGGCCCCGAGCCGGTGGCTCGGGGCCGCCGCGCGCGGCAGGGCGGGGATCAGCAGGTGATGGTGCCCCTGCGGAGGGCGTGGCCCCCGGTGTTGCTGTCGTCGGACCAGTAGACGGGCTTGCTGCCGCCGACGCACTCGGCGGCACCGGCGATCGCGAAGCCCTCGTTGTTGAGGTTGGACATCCCGGTCGGGCGGTTGAAGACGGCGGTGGTGGCGAAGGCACCGGAGGCGTTGACCTTCAGGGTGCGGTGCTGGCCGTTGCAGGTGTCGTCGCATACCACCCACAGGCGCGAGGTCTGCGGCTCCCACTGGACCTCCATCACCCCGGCCAGGCCGGTGCTGATCGAGGCGACCTTGGTGAAACTGCCGCTGTCCTGGAGGACGAAGCCGTGCACGGCGCCGGTGCCCTCGACCCCGACGAAGAACACCCCGCCGGTGTGGGCGGCGTACCCGGCCGGGTCGTAGGCCGCGCCGGTCGACTCGTCCTTGAAGCCGGCGGCGGTCAGCGCGCCGTCCGGGACCCAGGTGATGCCCTCCAGGCCGAGGTTGGAGCCGACCGAGGGCAGGCTCGCGGTGAGGTTCCACTCCTTGGCGGCGGTCAGCGTGCTGCCGGTGCCGCTCACGTCGTAGCGCAGGACGGACAGCCGGCTGGTGCCGGACGCGTCGCCGTTGCGCTCGCTGGAGACGAAGACGCCGCCCGCCGCCCCGGCGGAGGTGACGGTCACGCCCTCACTGTCGGGGCTGCCGGTGCCGCCCGGGAAGCGCAGCGTCTTGCCGGAGCTCCAGCCGGAGGCCGTGTCGGGGGTCCAGCCGCCGGAGCCGTCGGGGAGCAGGCGCCAGAGCTTGCCGGAGTTCTGCGCGCCCCACAGCACGCCGCCGTCCTGGTAGAGGCCGCTGAGGTCGGTCCCGAAGACGTTCGAGGCGTCGGCGGTGGCGACGCTGCTGCTGCCGGGCCAGGCCACCGGGGTGCCGCCGCCGGAGCCGCAGCTGTTGGCCGCGCCCAGGGTGAGCTGGGCCTGGGCGAAGGCGCCGGTGCCGTCGGGACAGCGCGACCAGGACGGCGCGGAGTGGGTGCTCCAGGTGAAGCTGTCGACCAGGGTGCTGCCGTTCGGCAGGTACAGCCGGGCCTTGTCCGCGGAGCCGAGGCCGAAGGCGTTGTGGACGTCGAAGGCCTTGAACGCGCCGGCGGCGAGGGTGGTGCCGGCGGCGACCTTGTAGCTGGAGCTGTTGTTGTCGTCCTTGAGGACCCAGCCCGAGATGTCGACGGCGGCGGTGCCCTTGTTGACGAGCTCGATCGAGTCGTTGACGGATCCGGTGGTCACCACCTCGTTGATCCGGATGTCGTCGGCCGGCGCGGCCGTGGCCGGGGACGCCCCGAGCACGCCGGTGGCCAGCACGGGGCCGAGGGCGGTGGCGAGGAGGAGGGCGAGGCTGCGGCGCCGACGCGGTGCGCGCGATGCGGTCACGATGTCCGTCCTGGGGGGAAGGGAGGGAAGGGCTGACAGGGCGCCACCACCGTCCCGGTGGCCCGCCAACACAGCGACGCCGGGAGGCGAGCGCGGTATGAACGACGGAAGAACCACGGCACGCCGGGACCACCCTCGCACCGCCCGCGCGCACCCGCCCCACCCGACCCACCGGTCCCGGGCCGGGATCGGGCTAGGACCGGGCTCGGCCCGCGCCCGGACACCGGATGACACACGGTCGGCGGCCCGCCGGTGCCGCTCGGGCTGCCGGGTCCGGGGGCCGGTGCCAGGCTGGAGCGGACGATGCCGACACGTGGTGCCGACCCGCGCCGCCGCAGCCCCGAGAACGGTGGTCCCCCGATGAGCCCGACCCGGAGACTGGCCGAGCTGCCGTGCGGACACCGCAGCAAGTGGGTGGTGCTGGCCCTGTGGCTGGTCCTGCTGGTGGCGGCGGGCCCGCTGGCCGGGAAGCTCACCGACGTCGAGGACAACCAGGCGTCCAGCTGGCTGCCCGGCAACGCCGAGTCCACCCAGGTGCTCGACGAGCAGCGCGCCTTCCAGCCGGTGGACACCGCCCAGGCGGTGGTGGTCTACGTCCGGGACGGCGGCATCACGCCCGCCGACAAGGTCGAGGCGGCCAAGGACGCTCTGGCCTTCGCCTCCGCCCCGCACGTGGTCGGCCCGGTGACCGGGCCGGTGGAGTCCGCCGACGGCCAGGCGCTGCAGACCATCGTGTCGGTGGACATCGGCACCGGCGGCTGGCAGGACCTCCGCCCGGCGGTGGACAGCCTGCGCGCCACCGCCGCCGACAACAGCCTCGGCATGACCACCCATGTCACCGGCCCGGCCGGGGTCGGCGCCGACCAGGCCGAGGCCTTCGCCGGGATCGACTCCACCCTGCTCGCCGCCACCGTCGCGGTGGTGATCGTCCTGCTGCTGCTCACCTACCGCAGCCCGGTGCTGTGGATGCTGCCGCTGTTCTCCGCGGCCGGGGCGCTGGTGGTCGCCCAGGCGGTGATCTACCTGCTGGCCGACCACGCCGGACTGACCGTCAACGCGCAGAGCGCCGGCATCCTCATCGTGCTGGTGCTCGGCGCGGGGACGGACTACGCCCTGCTGCTGACCGCCCGCTACCGGGAGGAGCTGCGCCGGCACGAGGACCGGCACGAGGCGATGGCCTTCGCCCTGCACCGGGCCGGTCCGGCGATCCTCGCCTCCTCCGCGACCGTGGTCGCCTCGATGCTCTGCCTGCTGGTCGCGGAGATGAACTCGACCAGCGGCCTCGGCCCGGTCTGCGCGATCGGCGTCCTGGTGGCGCTGGCCGCGATGCTGACCCTGCTGCCCGCGCTGCTGGTGATCCTCGGGCGCTGGGTGTTCTGGCCGGTGAAGCCCGCCTTCGGCACACCGGAACCGACCCGCTCCGGACGCTGGGCGCACGTCGGGGAGTGGATCGCGCAGCGGCCGCGCAAGGTGTGGATCGGTACCGCGCTCGCCCTGGCGGCCTGCTGCGTCGGACTGGTCTCGCTGAACGCCACCGGGCTCAGCACCGCCGGCAGCTTCACCGGGACGCCGGACTCGGTGGTCGGCCAGCAGGCCCTGGAGGCGCATTTCCCGGCCGGCACCGGCGCGCCGCTGACCGTCGTCTCCGCGGCCGCCGAGAGCGGCGCGGTCCGCGAGGCGACCCGCGCGACTCCCGGGATCGCGAGCACCACGGAGCCGACGTTCCACGAGGGGCGGGCGCTGTTCCGGGCGACCCTCACCGACCCGCCGGACAGCCAGGCCGCCAAGGACACCGTGGACCGGCTGCGGACCGCCGTGCACGCGGTGCCGAACGCCGACGCCCAGGTGGGCGGTTCGACGGCGGTGATCCTGGA
This sequence comes from Streptomyces sp. XY431, assembly GCF_001279805.1. Lineage (NCBI taxonomy): Bacteria > Bacillati > Actinomycetota > Actinomycetes > Kitasatosporales > Streptomycetaceae > Streptomyces > Streptomyces sp. XY431. The sequence continues at coordinate 8,744 of NZ_LGDO01000059.1, read as the reverse complement.
CGCCGGCCGGGCCGCGACCTCCGACAACCGGACCATCATCCCGCTGGTGCTGGGCGTGGTGCTGGTGATCCTGGCCCTGCTGCTGCGCGCGGTCACCGCGCCGCTGGTGCTGATCGCCACCGTCGTGCTCTCCTACGCCGCCGCGCTCGGCATCAGCGCGTTCTTCTTCGAGCACGTCTTCCATTTCGAGGGACAGGACAACTCCTTCCCGCTGTTCGTCTTCGTGTTCCTGGTGGCCCTGGGCATCGACTACAACATCTTCCTGATGACCCGGGTGCGCGAGGAGGCCACCCAGCTGGGCACCCGGCGGGGCGCGGTGGCCGGACTGGCCGCGACCGGCGGCGTGATCACCTCGGCCGGCCTGATCCTGGCCAGCACCTTCGCCGTGCTGGGCACCCTGCCGGTGGTGGGCTTCGCCGAGATCGGCTTCGCGGTGGCCCTCGGCGTGCTGCTGGACACCCTGGTGGTGCGCTCCGTCCTGGTGACCGCGCTGACCGTCGACCTGGACCGGCACATGTGGTGGCCGAGCGCGTTGTCCGGACAAGTTCCTCCGTCCGAGAAGGAGTTGGCCAGACAGCTTTAAGTTACCAATGAGTTCATATGGTTATCGTTCACTGTCTGGACGAGCGTGGCCGGATCTCGCTTCACTGCGCACATGCCAACTCCCTCCACGCGCCGCCCCGGCGCGCGCCTCGCCGCGGTGTGCACCGCTGCCGCCGCCCTGCTCGCCCCGCTCGCCGCCGCGCCGAGCGCCCTCGCCGCCCCCGCAGAGGGCACCGACCGGGCCGCTACCGCCCAGGCCGCTACCGCGCAGGCCGCCGCGCTGCCGACGGTCCCGGCGCTCAAGGTGCTGACGTACAACATCTTCCTGATGAGCAAGAGTCTCTACCCCAACTGGGGCCAGGACTACCGGGCCAAGGCCATCCCGGCCACCGACGTCTTCCAGGGCCAGGACGTCGTGGTGCTCCAGGAGGCCTTCGACAACGCCGCCTCCGACGCCCTGGTGGCCCAGGCCTCGGCGCAGTACCCGTACCACACCCCCGTGGTCGGCCGCTCGACCAGCGGCTGGGACGCCACCTCCGGCAGCTACAGCTCCACCACGCCCGAGGACGGCGGGGTCACCCTGCTCAGCAGGTGGCCCGTCCTCCGCAAGGAGCAGTACATCTTCAAGGACGCCTGCGGGGCGGACTGGTGGTCCAACAAGGGCTTCATCTACGCCGTGCTGAACGTCAACGGCGTGCGCACCCACGTGATCGGCACCCACCTCCAGTCCACCGACTCGGGCTGCTCGGCCGGCCAGCCCGCCACCGTCCGGGCCGCCCAGCTCAAGGCGATGAAGGCGTTCGTCGACGCCAAGAACATCCCGGCCGCCGAGCCGATCGTGCTCGCCGGTGACCTCAACATCGACTCGCACGGCAGCGAGTACCCGTCGCTGCTGGCCAACGCGGGCGTGGCACCGGCCACCACCCGCGACGGCTGGGTCAACTCCTTCGACACCGCGGACAATTCGATCGCGGCCTACCGCTACCCCGGCGAGCCGAAGGAGGACCTCGACTACGTCCTCTACCGCGCCGACCACGCGCGCCCGGCCGCCTACACCAACTCGGTGGTCCGCTTCCACAGCGCACCCTGGACGGTGAGCAGCTGGGGCACCAGCTACACCTACAACGACCTGTCGGACCACTACCCGGTCACGGCGGGCTGAGCCACGGGCGCGCGGCGGTCCACCGGGGTCAGCCGGCCCCGGTGAACCGCCGGTAGGCGGCGGCCAGTCCGGCCTCCAGCGGGCGGCCGCGCACCGTGATGCCGGAGGGGCCCAACTCGTCCAGGGCGGTGGGTGTTCCGTCCTGCTCGGAGTCGACCGGGGCCGGCACCCGGCCGCGCCAGTAGACGTCGAGCAGCTCGGCGAGCGGCCGGTCGGCGCGGTGCTCCGGACGGCGGTCGGCACCGCGTTCGGGGTGGCGGTCCGGGCGGCGCTCCGAAGGGCGTTCCGAAGAGGTCACGGGCTCACACTCCGATCGTGTCGGCGGACAGGGTGAGCAGCTCCCGCAGCCGCTCGGCCGGGAGTTCGGCCAGCCACTGCTCGTCGGCGCCGAGCGCCGCCTCGGCCAACGTCCGCTTGGCGGTGAGGAGTTCGTCGATCCGCTCCTCGACCGTGCCCGCGCAGACCAGCCGCCGCACCTGCACGTCACGGCGCTGCCCGATCCGGTGCGCGCGGTCGGTGGCCTGGTCCTCGACCGCCGGGTTCCACCAACGGTCCAGGTGCACCACCTGGTTGGCGGCCGTCAGATTGAGCCCGGTGCCGCCCGCCCGGAGCGACAGCAGGAACACCCGCGGCCCGTCCGGCGACTGGAAGCGCTCGACCATGGCGTCCCGTCGCCCGCGCGGCACGCCGCCGTGCAGATAGAGCACCTCCTCGCCCAACTTCCGCCGCAGATACGGCCGGAGCATCGCACCGAACTCGGCGTACTGGGTGAACACCAGCGCCCGGTCCCCCTCGGCCAGCGCCTCCGTCAGCAGCTCCACCAGCCGCTCCACCTTGCCCGAACGGCCCGCCACCGCCGTGCCGTCGTGCAGCAGCTGGGCCGGGTGGTTGCACACCTGCTTGAGCCGGCCGATCGCCGCCAGCACCGCGCCCTTGCGCTCGACGCCGCGCAGCCCGCCCAGCCGCTCCAGCAGATCGGTCACCACCGCCCGGTAGAGCCCGGCCTGCTCGGCGGTCAGCGAGCAGCTGACGGTGAACTCCTGCTTGGCGGGCAGGTCCTGGACGATCTGCGGATCGCTCTTGCGGCGGCGCAGCAGGAACGGGCCGGTGACCCGCCGCAGCAGGGCCGCCGCGTCCACGCTGCCGGTCTGCTCGACCGGGTTGGCGAACCGCTCCCGGAACGACTCCGGGCTGCCGAACAGCCCCGGGTTGGCGAAGTCCAGGACGGCGTGCAGATCGGCCAGCCGGTTCTCCACCGGGGTGCCGGTGAGCGCGATCCGCGGGCCGGAGCGCAGCGAGCGCAGTGCCCTGGACTGCCGGGCCGAACGGTTCTTGATGTGCTGCGCCTCGTCGGCGACGATCCGCCGCCAGTGGATCCGGCGCAGCTCGGCGGCGTCCCGCTGGACCACCCCGTACGTGGTGATGACCAGGTCCGGGAGGTCGGCGGAGCTGTCGAGGCCGAGGCCGGCGCCGGGCGCGACCGGGGCGGGCGCGGTGCGGTCGGGGCCGTGGTGGACGTGCACCCGCAGCCCGGGCGCGAAGGCGGCGGCCTCCCGGCGCCAGTTGCCGACCAACGACATCGGACAGACCAGCAGCACCGGGCCGCGGGCCCCGCGTTCCCGCTCCAGGGCGAGCAGGGCCAGGGTCTGCACCGTCTTGCCGAGGCCCATGTCGTCGGCCAGCACGGCGCCGAGGCCGAGCCGGCCGAGCGCGTCCAGCCAGGCCAACCCGCGCCGCTGGTACGGGCGGAGGGTTCCGGTGAAGCCCTCGGGCAGCTCCGGGACCCGGTCCGCCGGGCCCGGCCGGCCGGCCAGCAGGTCGCCGATCGGCCCGGCCGCCCGCACCTCGGTGACCGGCAGCCCGTCCACCACCGCGCCGTCGTCCACGGCCAGCCGCAGCAGCTCGACCGGCGCCATGGTGCCGGTGCCGTGCTCGGCCAGGAACCTCACCGCGACGGCGAGTTGGTCCAGATCGACCTCGACCCAGCGGCCCCGCAGCCGGACCAGCCCCTGCTGGGCGGCGGCGAGATCGGCCAACTCCCGCTCGGTCAGGGTGACGTCGCCCAGGGCGAGCCGCCACTCGAAGGCCAGCACGGCGTCCCGGTCGACCTGTGCGAGGCGCCGCACGGCGGCCGGGCCGTCGGCGGGCGCGCCCGCCGTCAGGACCAGACCGAGCCGGGGTCGGCGCTGCCACCACGCGGGCAGCAGCACGCCGAAGCCGGCGGCGGTGAGCGCGGGCGCGTCCTCGCGCAGGAAGCGCAGGGCGCCGGCCCGGCCGAGCCGGGCCTCGGTGGGGAAGGTACCGGTGAGCAGGGCGCGCAGCTCCGGGGCGACCCGGACGGCGCGGGCCAGCTCCTCGTGGAAGGCCTCGACCGGATCGCCGGCCCCGGCGGGGACGGCGTCGGCCAGGGCCTCCCGGGCCGGGTCGCCGGCGCCGGGACGCAGCGCGGCGGCCGGGACCACCAGGGACGGGCGGTCGACGGCGCGGACCAGCAGGTCCAGCCGCCAGGAGTCGGCGGCGGCGTCCGGGTCGGCGACGTCCGGGTGGTCGGCGACGTCCGGGTGGTTGGCGACGTCCGGGTCTGCGTCGTGGCCGAGCGGCTCGGTGAGACGGAAGTCGAGCCGCAGCGGCCCGTCCGCCGGGCGGGCCGTCTGCCAGGCCGCGAGCCGTTCGGGCAGTCCGGCGGGCGGCGTCTGGCCGAGCCGCCCGTCGGGCGAGTGCAGGGCGGCGAGGAACGGCTCGGCGGGCGGGTCGAGATCGGCCAGGGCGACCCGGGCCTCCTGGTCTACCAGGGCGTCCAGCACCCCGGTGAACAACGCGGCGGCGGTCGGCGGCGCGGACGTGCCGGGCGGGCCGTCGGCGGAGGCCGCCGCCGGGTGCTCGGCCCGGCACACCGGCGGACAGCCCGCGACCAGCGCGGCCGACTCCCGGCGGGCCGGCGCGTCCGGCGCGGGCCGCCAGCGGGCGTACCACTCCCCCGCCTCCTCGACCGGCACCGGCAGCAGCCGCCCCCGCCCGACCAGCCGCCACGCCAGGTCGTGCACGGCGGCCAGCCAGCGCACCGAGGCGCCGTACGCCAGCTCGGCCGGTGTGCCGTCCGGCAGCTGGACGGTGGCGCCCGGCCAGTGCGGGTCGTGCAGCGCGCCGAGCAGCTGGGCGGCCTGCGAGCGGTCGAAGAGCAGCGCGGGCACCCGCCACGGGCTCAGCCCCACCCCGCGCGAGGCGGCCCCGACCGGCAGGTCCGGCGACGGCACGGGCCGCCCGCCGAGGCTGGGCAGCAGCAAGCCGGTCCACCGCTCGACGGCCTGGTCGGCCAGCCACCCGAGCCCCGGCCCGACCGTCCCCAGCAGCCGCGCCACCTCCCCGGCCGGGCAGGCGAACGGGTGCGCCGTCCCACCCCGGTCGGCCCGGTCGCCGGGCTCGTACGCATCGCCCCGGTGGACCGCCGCGTCCTCCGCCCAGACGGCGAGCCGGCCGTCGGCTCGCCAGAGCGCGTGCAGGGCGTACATCGGTGGGCGGAACCTCTCCACGGGACGGGTCTTCCACCCTAGCCCGCACCTCCGACAACACCCGGTGAGGGCGTCCGGCCTGCGGCGCGGCAGCCGTGGGCCACCGGCTACCGGAAGGTGCGGCGCAGGTGGGCGGTCAGGTCGACGGGGGTCGGGTCGGGCAGCCGGGTGGCCAGGTAGCCGTCCGGGCGGACGAGGAACGCCTCGCCGTCGGCCGGTGCATAGGCAGTACGGAATGAGCCGGCGGCGTCCCGCGCGTACGGCAGCAGCAGCCCCTCCGGCGGCGCCGGGGCGTCCCCGGCCAGCACCACATGGACGTCCAGCAGGCCGTGCGCCGCCGCGCGGGCCGCGTCGGCGAGCGTGTGCAGGCGCTCCGCCCGCGCCGCACCGTCGGCCCCGGCGCCCGCGTACAGCAGCAGCGTGTGGTGCGGACGGGCCCGCAGCAGGTCGAACAGCCGCTGGGGGAAGGCGGTGAGCGGCCGTGCCAGCCCGGTGCAGTCGGGCGCGCGGTCCCCGGCCCGCGGTCCGGTGCCGGTCGCGTCGGCCGCATCGGTCGCATCGTCCTCGTCACCGAGCGGTCCGCCCCGGTAGTTCACCAGCAGCTGGGCCTGGCGCAGCAGCACCGTGGTGAGATCGTCGGCGTCCGCCTCGCCCCGGGCGTGCCGCACGGTCCGGCCGACCACCTCCGCCCCGACCGGGTGGCGCTCGGCGTGGTAGCTGTCGAGCAGCCCCTCGGCGGCGGCCCCGCGCAGCGCGAGCGCGAGCTTCCAGGCCAGGTTGTAGGCGTCCTGCACGCCGGTGTTCATGCCCTGGGCCCCGGTGGGCGGGTGGATGTGCGCGGCGTCGCCGGCCAGGAACACCCGCCCGACCCGGTACCGGTCGGCCAGCCGGTGGCTGATCCGGAAGACCGAGGACCAGCGCAGCGCCCCCGCCGTGACGGGCCGGGGCGAGAGCCGGTCGAGCACCGCCTGGATGTCCGCCAGTCCGGGCCCCCGTCCGCCCGCCAGACCGTGGGTGACCTCCCCGGCGGCCGCGCCGTCCACCGCGCCGTCCGCCGCGTCCTCCGGCCCGGACGGGACCAGCATCGACATCCGGTAGCGGCGGTGCCCCGGCAGCGGGATGCAGACGAGCACGTCGTCGGGCGCGCCGTCACCGCTGCGGCGCAGGCACCGCACGCCGTAGCCCCCGGGCAGGTCCCAGTCGACCTCGACGTCCCCGAGCATGTACCGCTCCGGGAACGCGTCGCCCGCGAAGTCGACGCCGATCGCGCGGCGCACCCGGCTGTGCGCGCCGTCGCAGCCCAGCACGTACCGCGCGCGCAGCACGGCCCGACCGTCCGGGGTCGCCAGTTCGGCCCGGACGTGGTCGTCGCCCTGGTCGAGGCCGAGCAGCTCGGTGCCCCGCTCGACCCGCGTCCCGAAGCCGGCCAGGTGCTCGGTGAGCAGCCGCTCGGTGGTGTCCTGCGGGAGCGCGGCGAACCGGTAGGGCACCTCGGCGGGCAGGTCCAGCTCCAGCCGCGGGCCGGGCTCGCCGTCGACGAAGGTGAGCTGGCCGAGCAGCGGCACGGCCTCGTCGAGGACCCGGCCGACCAGCCCCATCGCCTCCCACACCTCCAGGGTGCGGGGCTGGATGCCGACGGCCTTGGCGTACGGCTGGGGCCGGTCCAGCCGGTCGACGATCCGGCAGCCGACGCCGCGGCGGCGCAGTTCGGCGGCGGCCGTCAACCCGACCGGTCCGGCGCCCACGACCAGGACCTCCGTCTCGGTGTCCGCCATCACCGCTCCTCGGTTGCCGGGACCGTTCCCCTGACTCCAGGCTGCCGCGCCCGCTCCCGGGCCCGCCACTCGTGACGCGGGCCCGGGAGCGGCGGGGCCGCGGCGCACGGCACCCGAACGCGTCATCTGACGGGCAGGGCCGGGTGATTGCTCCTACGTTGCGTTGCGAGGGGGCCACCGAAGGAAAGGCGAACACTCCATGGCCGGCAAGTTCGAGCTGTACACCGACGACAGCGGCATGCACCGGTTCCGACTCAAGGCGAGCAACGGGACGGTCGTGGTGACCGGCGACCCGCAGGAGAACCGGGACGACTGCCTCAAGAGCATCGAGTCGATCCGCAAGCTCGCGCCCTACGCGGAGCTGAAGGAGGCGGCCGCAGGAGTGGCCTGAGCGGCTCGTTGACGTCTCGGTGACGTCTCGCTGATGCCCCCAGGAGGGCGGGACGCGGGTCGGTGGCACAATTCGCCGACCCGCGTTCGTTTGTACGACAGATCCCTTTGGCCGCCTGCACGCCGGACCCGGACAGAACACTGGCATGCGTGTCGTCATCGTCACCGAGTCCTTTCCCCCCGAGGTCAACGGCGTCGCCCACAGCGTGCTGCGCACCGCCGAGCACCTGCTCCGCCGGGGACACCAGCCGCTCGTCGTCACCCCGGCGCCCGCGCGCGGCGCGCAGAGCCCCTCGCACACCTTCGGCGCCGGCGGCGTGCCGGACGAGCTGCCGGTGGTGCGGGTGCCCTCCGTGCCGCTGCCCGGCTACCCGCAGGTCAGGATCGCGCTGCCGAGCCGCCAGTTGGCCGCCGCGATCCAGGGCCACCGGCCCGACCTGGTCCATCTGGCCAGCCCGTTCGTGCTCGGCGCGCGCGGTGCGCAGGTCGCCGCCCGGCTCGGCCTGCCGGTCGTCGCCGTCTACCAGACCGACCTCGCCGGGTACGCGCACGCCTACCGGGCCGGGCGCGGGCTCGGCGAGGCCGCCGCCTGGCACCGGATCCGCACCGTCCACGGCCTCGCCGCCCGGACCCTCGCGCCGTCCACCCCCGCCGCCCAGGACCTCACCGCGCACGGGGTCTCCCGGGTCCAGCTGTGGCCGCGCGGCGTGGACTCGGCCCGCTTCCACCCCCGCCACCGCGACGAGGCGCTGCACCGGGCGCTCGCCCCCGGCGGCGAGGTGCTGGTCGGGTACGTCGGGCGGCTCGCGCCGGAGAAGCGGGTCGACCTGCTGGCCGAGACCGCGACCCTGCCCGGCGTCCGGGTGGTGGTCATCGGTGACGGGCCCTCCGCGCCCGGGCTGAAGGCCGCCATGCCGGGCGCGGTCTTCCTCGGCCGGCGCACCAGCGAGGAACTGGCCCGATGTTTCGCGACCCTGGACGTGTTCGTGCACACCGGGCCGCTGGAGACCTTCTGCCAGACCATCCAGGAGGCGATGGCCAGCGGGGTCCCGGTGATCGGCCCGGCCGCCGGCGGACCGCTCGACCTGGTGGCGCACCACCGCACCGGCCTGCTCGTCCCGCCCCGCGACGGCACGGCGGTGGCCAGGGCGGTGACCGCGCTGGCCGGGGACGCGGAGCTGCGGGCGGCGTACGGGCGCGCCGGGCGGGCGGAGGTGACGGCGCGTACCTGGGAGGCGGTCGGGGACCTGCTGCTGCGGCACTACGCCGAGGTGCTGGCGGAGCACCGCGGGGTGGCGGTCGCGGACCTCGCGGTCGCGGACGTGGCGGGGGCGGCCCCGACCGCAGGCCCCGTCCCGCCCCCGG
>NZ_LGDO01000058.1:0-89201 GCF_001279805.1 Streptomyces sp. XY431 | reverse complement strand
CAGCACCGAAACCCCCGTCATCACCCTCGACGCCCGACGCCGCGACAGCGCCAAGAGCGCCCTCATCACCCTCGTCGAACACGCCCTCCTCGCCCGGCTGCGGTGACCCCGGGGCACCGTACGACGGCGCACGGCCGAACGGCGCGGCCCGCGGACCCTCCGGTCCCCGGGCCGCGCCGTCGTGTCACCGCGGCGGGCTGATCAGCCCTGGGCCGCGTCCGGCTCCAGGCCGGCCCGCAGCAGGCCGTAGGTGTAGGCGTCCTCCAGCCCCAGCCAGGAGGCGGCCACCACGTTGTCGGCCACCCCGACCGTGGACCAGGTGGCGGTGCCGTCGGTGGTCTCGATGAGCACCCGGGTCTTGGAGCCGGTGCCGTGCTGGCCCTCCAGGATGCGGACCTTGTAGTCCACCAGCTCCAGCTTGGCCAGCTGCGGGTAGATCCGCTCCAGCGCGGTGCGCAGCGCCTTGTCCAGCGCGTCGACCGGGCCGTTGCCCTCGCCGGTGGCGAGCATCCGCTCGCCCTTGGCCCACAGCTTGACCGTCGCCTCGTTGCCCGCACTGCCGCCCGGGCCCTGCTCGCTGATGGTGCGCCAGGACTCCAGGGCGAAGTAGCGCTCGCGGCGGCCGCGCACCTCGTCCCGCAGCAGCAGCTCGAAGGAGGCGTCGGCGGACTCGTAGGTGTAGCCGAGGTTCTCCTGCTCCTTGACCCTGGCGACCACCCGGCCGGCCAGGTCCCGGTCGGTGGAGAGGTCGTAGCCGAGCTCCTTGCCCTTGAGCTCCACCGAGGCGCGGCCGGCCATGTCGGAGACCAGCATCCGCATGGTGTTGCCGACCGTCTCCGGGTCGATGTGCTGGTAGAGGTCCGGGTCGACCTTGATCGCCGAGGCGTGCAGTCCGGCCTTGTGGGCGAAGGCCGAGAAGCCGACGTAGGGCTGGTGGGTCGAGGGGGCGAGGTTGACCACCTCGGCGATCGCGTGCGAGATCCGGGTCATCTCGGCGAGGCTGCCGGGCGGCAGCACCCGGCGGTCGCACTTGAGTTCCAGCGCGCCGACCACCGGGAAGAGGTTGGCGTTGCCGACCCGCTCGCCGTAGCCGTTGGCGGTGCACTGGACGTGGGTGGCGCCGGCCTCGACCGCGGCCAGGGTGTTGGCGACGGCGCAGCCGGTGTCGTCCTGGGCGTGGATGCCGAGCCGGGCGCCGGTCGCGGCCAGCACGTCGGCGACGGTGTCGCGCACGCCGGAGGGCAGCATCCCGCCGTTGGTGTCGCAGAGCACCACCACCTCGGCGCCGGCCTCGTGGGCGGTGCGGACCACGGCCAGCGCGTAGTCCCGGTTCGCCCGGTAGCCGTCGAAGAAGTGCTCGCAGTCGATGAACACCCGGCGGCCCTGGGCCCGCAGGTGGGCGACGCTGTCCCGGACCATCTCCAGGTTCTCGTCCAGGGTGGTGCGCAGCGCCAGTTCGACGTGCCGGTCGTGGGCCTTGGCGACCAGGGTGATCACCGGGGCGCCGGAGTTGACCAGGGCGGCGAGCTGCGGGTCGTCCGCGGCGCTGCCGCCGGCCCGCCGGGTGGCGCCGAAGGCGACCAGCCGGGCGTGCCGGAGGTCCAGCTCCTCGGCGGCGCGGGCGAAGAACTCGGTGTCCCGGGGGTTGGCGCCGGGCCAGCCGCCCTCGATGAAGCCGACGCCGAACTCGTCCAGGTGCCGGGCGATGGCCAGCTTGTCGGCCACCGTGAGGTTGATGCCCTCGCGCTGGGCGCCGTCGCGCAGGGTGGTGTCGAAGACGTGGAACGCGTCGTCGGGGAGGTTGCTCGCCTGGGTCATGACCCTGGGTCTCCGTTCCGGGAGGTCGGGTTACTGCTCTGCCGGTTCTGATTCCCGGCTCCACTGTCCAGCATCCCGCGCGCGCCCGGTGTCCCTCGGCCCCTTGTGGGGGCTCCGGCCGGTCCGGGGGAAACAAAAAGACCCCTCGCGGGTGCGAGAGGTCTGCGCGCGGGTCTGGACGCTGGTGGTCGCTCCGCATCGGGTGGTGCGGGAGCGGTCACTGCGGACCGGCGCGCCTGCTGCTAATAATCAGCGAAAGCGAGGACACGTCGGCAGTCTGGCACATCGTCCGCGGAGCGGCCCGCCCGTCTCGGCATCCGGAACGGGCGGGCCGGGACGGGCCGGTGGCGGCGGGCCGCGGCGGACGGGCCGCAGCCGGACGAGCAGCGGCGGCAGGCCGGGGCGGCGCGGCCGGGCGGGCTCCACGAGCGGCCCGCCCGGCGGAGCGGGATCAGACGATCCGGTGCAGCCAGCCGTGGGTGTCGGGGGCCTGGCCGCCCTGGATCGCGAGCAGCGAGCGGCGCAGCTCCATGGTGACCGGGCCGGGCTCGCCGGCGCCGACGGTCCAGTCGCCGCCGCGGGACTTCACCGAGCCGACCGGGGTGATCACGGCGGCGGTGCCGCAGGCGAAGACCTCGGTGAGGGTGCCGTCGGCGTTGCCCTGCTTCCACTCCTCGGTGGAGATCTTCCGCTCCTCGACCGCGTAGCCGAGGTCGGTGGCGAGCTGCAGCAGCGAGTCGCGGGTGATGCCGGGCAGCAGGGCGCCGGACAGCTCGGGGGTGACGATCCGGGCGTCCTTGCCCTCGCCGAGGACGAAGTAGAGGTTCATGCCGCCCATCTCCTCGATCCACCGGTGCTCGGCGGCGTCGAGCCAGACGACCTGGTCGCAGCCCTTGGCGGCGGCCTCGGCCTGGGCGACCAGCGAGGCGGCGTAGTTGCCGGCGCACTTGGCGGCACCGGTGCCGCCCGGGGCGGCGCGGACGTAGTCCTCGGAGAGCCAGACCGAGACCGGCTTGACGCCGCCCGGGAAGTAGGCGCCGGCCGGGGAGGCGATGATCATGAAGAGGTAGGAGTTGGCGGGCCGGACACCCAGACCGACCTCGGTGGCGAACATGAACGGGCGCAGGTAGAGGCTCTGCTCCGGCTCGTTCGGGACCCAGGCCTGCTCCTGCTGGACCAGCAGCTCGACGGCCTCGACGAAGGCCTCGACCGGCAGCTCCGGCATCGCCAGCCGGCGGGCGGAGGCCTGGAAGCGCGCGGCGTTGGCCTCCGGACGGAAGGTCGCGATCGAGCCGTCGGCCTGGCGGTAGGCCTTGAGGCCCTCGAAGATCGCCTGGCCGTAGTGCAGGGTCATGTTGGCCGGGTCCATCTCGATCGGCGCGTAGGGCGCCAGCTGGGCGTCGTGCCAGCCCACGCCCTCGGTCCAGCGGATGGTGACCATGTGGTCGGTGAACACGCGCCCGAAGCCCGGGTTGGCCAGCCGGGCCTCGCGCTCCGCCTGGGGCAGCGGGTGCGCGGAGGGCTTGAGGTCGAACGTGATGGGCGCCTGGGTGGGCGTGCTCATGGCTGTGTGTCCTTCACCGTGGGGTTGGTCCGGGCCGCCTCCGCCGGTGCTCGTCCCGGACTCTCACTCCGGTACGGACGCACGACGGCACGGCCCACTGTCGATACTCGCATCCAGAGGGCCGTGCCGAACAGTCGCGGACTCCTTGGAGAACCGCAAGCTGCCGTTATGGGGTCCGGCCCACCGGGCCGGAACACCGTTTGTCGGGTCCCGGCCTCCTAGGCGGATACTCGGGCGGCGAGCGCGTCGCCGACCTGGGCAGTGGTACGGGTGCCGGTCCGCTCGGTGAGGTCCGCGGCGACCGCGGCCTCGATCCGGGCGGCCTCGGCGGCGTACCCGAGGTGGTCGAGGAGCATGGCGACCGACAGCACGGTGGCGGTCGGGTCGGCCTTGCCCTGGCCGGCGATGTCCGGCGCCGAGCCGTGCACGGGCTCGAACATCGACGGGAAGGCACCGCTCGGGTTGATGTTGCCGCTGGCGGCCAGGCCGATCCCGCCGGTGACGGCGGCGGCCAGGTCGGTCAGGATGTCGCCGAACAGGTTGTCGGTCACGATGACGTCGAACCGCTCGGGCTGGGTGACGAAGAAGATGGTCGCCGCGTCGACGTGCAGGTAGTCGGTGGTGACCTCGGGGAACTCGGTGCCGACCTGCTCGAAGATCCGGGTCCACAGGTGGCCGGCGTGCACCAGCACGTTGTTCTTGTGCACCAGGGTCAGCTTCTTGCGCGGGCGCGCCTGCGCCCGGCGGTAGGCGTCGCGCACCACGCGCTCGATGCCGAAGGCGGTGTTGAGGCTGACCTCGGTGGCCACCTCCTGCTCGGTACCGGTGCGCAGGGAGCCGCCGTTGCCGACGTACGGGCCCTCGGTGCCCTCGCGGACGACCACGAAGTCGATCTCCGGCTCGCCGGCCAGCGGGGACTTCACGCCCGGGAAGAGCCGGCCCGGCCGGAGGTTGATGTGGTGGTCGAAGGCGAACCGCAGCTTCAGCAGCAGCCCCCGCTCCAGCACACCGGACGGCACGCTCGGGTCGCCGATGGCGCCGAGCAGGATCGCGTCGTGGGCCTTGAGCTCCGCCAGGACGCTGTCCGGGAGGGTCTCACCGGTGCGGTGGTAGCGCCGGGCGCCGAGGTCGAACTCGGTGCTCTCCAGCTTCACATCGGCGGGAAGCACCGCCTCCAGCACCTTGAGGCCCTCGGCCACCACTTCCTGGCCGATACCGTCACCGGGGACGACTGCGAGACGAATCGTGCGAGACATGCTCGGAGGCTACTCCGGCATCCCAGAGCCTGACATCCAGCGTCCGCCATTCGGACAGCGGCCTTGATGGGGGCGATCAGGTGAGATCGATGTCGACCGGGAACGGCCGGTCGAGCTTCAGCTGCTTGTGGTGGATCCCGGTCAGCCCGTAGAGCCGGGTGGCCGGGTCGATCTCGTACGTGTGGACCACGGGCCGGCCCTCGTCGCACTCGACCCGCCAGAAATGGGGGATGCCGGCGGCGGCGTACTTGCGCGGCTTGACCTCGCGGTCACGCTCGCGGGATTCCTGCGAGACGACCTCGACCGCGATCAGTACGTCCCTCGGGCGGCAGAAGGTCTGGTCATCGCCGGTGTCCGCCTGCAGGTCGACCACCATCAGATCGGGCTCCAGCCGGTTGCGATCGTCCAGTTTCAGCCCCATCCGGCACCAGAGCTCCCAGCCGACCGGCGCCTGCTCGCTCAGGCACCGCTCCAGATCGCTGACCGTGCGCGCGTGGAAGCGCGTCTGTCGCGCGCTGAAGACCAGACTGCCGAACAGCAGCTCGGTGTGCGGCGGAAGGTCACGCAGCCGATCGAGGTCATCGGCAGTGCGGCCCTCGGGCGGCGGGCGAAGCCAATCCGGGTACGGCTCAAGGGGGCACTCCACTGCTCCACGCTCGCAGGAGCGGCTTGGTGGAAGCCAGTCGACTACCCGAACGAGGGAGCGCGCAGCCTTCGCTGTGCGCTCCCTCGGGGGGAGTTACGGCAGGGTCAGGATCTGGCTGCGGCGGCCGTCCGGGTTGAGGTGGTGGAGGAGGAGGACGCGGGAGTGGTCGCCGTCGGTGCGGCGGATGTCGAGGAGGGTGGCGGGGTGGACGGGGGCGGCCAGGGCGGTGGGACCGCCGGGGCCGGTGCGGATGTCGACGGCGGGGTGCAGGACGTCGACGGCGAGGGTGGGGCGGGTGCCGCGCAGGCCGATCGCGGAGAAGGCGTCGGCCGGGTCCCGCCCGGCGCCGGCCAGGCCGGTCCACACGGCGTAGTGGACCGTGCTGTGCCCGGCGCGGACGCCCGGCAGGGCGGCGAGCCGGACCGGCAGGACCACCGTGTCGGAGTCCAGCAGGGCGGTGTCGGTGTCGCCCCAGCGGGCGTTCAGCGGCTGGACGTCGAGTTCGGCGCCGGTGCGGGCGTCGAGGGTCCGGGCCACCAGGACGTCGCTGCCGCGCATCCGGTCGGCCTTGACCACCACGTCGGTGGCGCCGTCCCCGTCGGTGTCCAGCACGGCCCGGACGCCGAACAGCCCGACCGGGGTGGCGGCCGGGGCCCAGACCTGGGCGCCGAGGTAGAGCCGGCCCTCGGTGAGCGGGTCCCCGGCGACGGTGGGCGCGTCGGTGGCGGCGCCGGCGGCCCGCAGGTTGGCCGCGCGGTCGCCAGGGCGCTCGACGCAGACGTCCCGCAGGTGCTCGGCCTCCTCGGTGCTGCCCTCCGGCACGAAGCCCGCGCCGGGCCCGACGGCCGCCCCGCTGTTCGGCGGGCAGTCCGCCCAGCGGGCGCCCTCCCCGCCGAGCGCGAAGGCGCTGAGCAGGCCGGGCGCCTCGCCGGGCGCGTCGGTACCGGTGAGCGCGACCACGGCCCCGGAGCGGGTGGTGCGGACCGGGGCGGTGGCGGCCAGGTCGGTGGCCGGGCGCGGGGCCGCGAACAGCGGCACCCGCAGGCCGGGGACGGCCGGGTCGTCCGGGGTCAGCAGCAGCCGGCCGGAGAGCTCGCCCCGGTAGCTGCGGGCCCGGCCGCCCTGGACGGCGGCGATCGTCGGGTCCGGGGCACGGCCGAGCGCACCGGGCACGCTCAGGGTGACCCGGATCCGCGCGGTGCCGCCCGGCGGCACCTCGATCCGGTCGGGCGCGAGCTCGAAGCGGGCGCCGGACAGCTCGGTGGCGGCCGCGTAGCCGGTCCGGTAGGCGACCGGGGCGGCGGACAGGTTGCGGACATCGACCTCGCGCACCAGGGCCAGCGGCCCGGTGACGGTGACCGGGCCGAAGGAGACGCCGACGGCGCCCTCCACCGCGCCCTCCCCCGCCGCGTAGGCGACGGCCGGGGTGCGGACGGCCCGGTCGACGGCGGCCCGGCCGGCGCCGGTGCGCTCGGGCCCGTAGACCGCGCCGGTGCCGCCGTCGCCGAGCCAGGTGTCCCCGGCGGTGTTCATCAGCGCGGCCTTGACCTGCTCGACGGTCAGGTCGGGGTGGGCCGCGCGGACCAGCGCGGCCAGGCCGGCGGCGTGCGGGGTGGCCATCGAGGTGCCGTCCTCGCGCTGGCCGCCGGTGCCGCTGCCGACCCGGGCCGACCAGATGGTCTCGCCGGGGGCGGCGAGGTCCGGCTTGACCACTCCGGGCACGCCGATGCCGCGCGAGGTGAAGTCGGTGAGGGTGTCGAGCCGCTGCGGCTGGTCCTGGGCGACGACACCGTGCAGCGGGTTGCCGGGCGCGGCGAGGCGGACCCGGACCGGGCCGGCGGCGGCGCCCGCGCGGAGCCGTTCGCCGTCGGCGCGGGCGAGCAGGGCCAGCGGGACCCGGTCGTTGCCGGCGATCTCGGCGAGGTGGTCGTCGTCGGCCGCGAGCAGGGCGCCGAGCGCGCCGGCCTCGGCGACGTGGTCGGCACGCGGGCCCGAGCCGCAGGCGCGCTCGGACTCGCGGGTGCTCCAGGCGAGCACGGCGATCCGCCCGGCGATCCGCTGCCGGTCGGCCTCGGAGAAGGCCGCGCAGCCGTCCCGCTGGTCGGCGGGCAGGGCGAGCTCCCCGGCCACGTCGGCGGTGGACCAGTCCTGGTAGCGGGCGCTCCAGTGGGCCGGCACGACCCCGGCGAGCGGCTGCGGGTCGAGCACGGTGAGGCCGTCGGCGTCGCTGTGCGGGTCGACCGAGGCGGCGACGGCGAGCGCCCTGGCGGCGGTGCCGGGGCTGCCGCCGATGGCGTACACGTCGCCCTCGTTGCCCGCTGCGGCGACCACCACGGTGCCGAGGGCGGCGAGCCGGTCGACGGCGAGGGCGTCGGCGTCGTCGGTGGCGCCGAAGCGGCTGCCGAGCGAGAGGTTGAGGACGTCGAGCCGGTCGCTCGGGTCGCCGTCGCCGTCCGGGTCGGCGGCCAGGTCGAGGGCTTCGCCGAGCTGGTCGGTGGAGCCGTCGCAGCCGAACACCCGGATCGCGTACAGCTGGGCGCCGGGCGCGGCGCCGGGGCCGACCCGGAAGCCGGCCGGGTCCAGGCCGGGCCGGTAGGGGCCCCGGTAGGGCTGTCCGTCGGTGGTGACGCCGAGGCCGGCGGCGGTGCCGGCCACATGGGTGCCGTGGCCGTTGCGGACGCAGTCGATCGGGTTCTCGTCCGGGTGCGGCTCGGGCTGGTAGTGCGGGGAGGACGGGTCGGGCTGGTAGTCGTCGCCGACCAGGTCGCGGCCGCCGGACACCTTGGCGCTCGGGAAGAGGCCGGCCGGCGCGGGCTTCGCCCCGTCGACGGAGCGGAACGCCTCCTCGGTGCCGGGGCCGCCGAAGTCGGCGTGGGTGTAGTCGATGCCGCTGTCCGCGACGCCGATCCGCACGCCCCGGCCGGTGTCGCCGCCGTCCGGGCCGCCGTCGGAGGAGCCGCCCGTCCAGACCTCGGGCGCGCCGGTGACCGGCACCGAGTGGGAGTTGTCCCGCTGCTTGCGGACGATCGGGTGCACGGCCGCGACCCCGGGCAGGGTGCGCAGCGCGGGCAGCCGGTCGGCGGGGGCGTTGACGGCGAGGCCGGTGAGCAGGGTGCGGGTGCGGTAGAGCTCCCGGGCGGCGGGGACGGCGTCGTGGACGGCGTCGGCCAGGCGGTCCAGCGCCGTGGAGGCGCGGGTCCGCTGGGCGGCGCCGGCCCGGGCGGCCTCGCCCCGGACGGCCTCCGGGGAGCGCCGGTTGCGCCGGGCCTCGTCCCCGGCCCGGCGCCAGGCGGGGGCGACCGGTTCGGTGGCGAGTTCCAGCAGGACGGCGACGGGTCCGGCGGCGGCGCGGCCCGGCGGGGCCGACGGGGACGTCGGCGGACTGCCGGTGGCCGGGGCGGCCCCGGTGAGCAGGGCCGGTCCGGCGAGCAGGGTGAGCGTCAGGCCGAGCCGGGCAAGCGGTCGGCGGACGACG
Organism: Streptomyces sp. XY431; assembly: GCF_001279805.1. NCBI lineage: Bacteria > Bacillati > Actinomycetota > Actinomycetes > Kitasatosporales > Streptomycetaceae > Streptomyces > Streptomyces sp. XY431. The sequence continues at coordinate 80,442 of NZ_LGDO01000058.1, read as the reverse complement.
GGATGGCGCATGGTCCTCTCCCCCGGCCGGGGGAACTGATCCGCATCCGGTGCCGCTGACGCCCGCCCGCGCGGCCGTCGATCACCCTTCCGGGGGCCCCAAATTAGGAATATCGCGCCGGTCGGGGCGAGCAACTTCCACCGAACGGCGGCAACTTGCACTCCTGCGGGTGACCCTCCGTCAGCCCGTCCGGCCCATTCGGCGGATGAACGCCGAACGGGCCGGGGGCGGCCCGTCGGAGCCGGCCGCCCGGGGGCCGCCGGTCAGTGGTGCCCGCCGGTCAGTGGTGGCCGGTGGCGCCGCCGTTGTCGCGGCGGTCCAGCGCCCGCTGGAGCGCGGCGGCGGCGAAGGGGTTCCGCTCCACGGCCCGGCGGCGGCGGGGGGCGCGGGTCTGCGGGGCGGCGGGGGCGGAAGCGGCGTGGCGGTCGGCGGTCGGGGGCATACCGGGGCTCCTTGGTTCGATACGCGCCGTGGGAAACGGACGCGGCGGGGGGGGGGGGGGGGGGGGAGGTACACCGGGCAGGGGTCTCCCGCCCTTCGGGTGCGGACGCGCGCACGGGCCGGACGCCCTGGCTACAGGGGCGGCACACCGTGCGGCTGACTCCACGGTACGACCCGCGTCCGGCCGTGTCTGCACGAATACTTGGATTTCCTACTATCTGAGACGGCCCTCACCCGGAGGAACGCGCCAGGGCCCGGACCGCCGTGCGAACGGCGGTCCGGGCCCTGGTCAGGGGTGGTGCGGGGTGGTGCGGGGCTCAGGCGCCGAGGTCGACCGAGCGGGCGAAGCGGGCGCCGATCTCGGCCGCGATCGCCGACAGCACCTCCTGCGGGATCTCGCTGTCCACCGTGAGGGAGGCGAGCGCACCGCTGCCGTCGCGGGCGACCTGCATGCCGGCGATGTTGATGCCGGCGTCACCGAGGTGGCGGCCGAGCACGCCGACCACGCCGGGCCGGTCCTCGTACTTGAAGAAGGCCATGTGGTCGGTGAGCGCGACGTCCACGTCGAAGGCGTCCACGCCGACGATCTTCTGGACCTGCTTGGGGCCGGCCAGCGTGCCGGAGATGGCGATCTCCTCGCCGTCCGCCAGGGTGCCGCGCACGGTGATGACGTTGCGGTGCTCGGGGCTCTCGCTGGAGGTGGTCAGCCGCACCTCGACACCGCGCTCCTGGGCGAACAGCGGGGCGTTGACGTAGGACACCGTCTCCGCCACGACGTCCTCGAACACACCCTTGAGGGCGGACAGTTCGAGCACCTTGACGTCGTGCTGGGTGATCTCGCCGCGCACCTCGACGTCGAGCCGGACGGCGACCTCGCCGGCCAGCGCGGTGAAGATCCGGCCGAGCTTCTCGGCCAGCGGCAGGCCCGGCCGGACGTCCTCGGCGATCACGCCGCCCTGGACGTTGACCGCGTCCGGCACCAGCTCGCCGGCCAGCGCCAGCCGGACCGACCTGGCGACGGCGATGCCGGCCTTCTCCTGGGCCTCGTCGGTGGAGGCGCCCAGGTGCGGGGTGGCCACCACGTTGTCGAGGGCGAACAGCGGCGAGTCGGTGCACGGCTCCTTGGCGTACACGTCCAGGCCGGCGCCGGCCACCCGGCCGTCGCGCAGGGCGCTGAGCAGCGCCGCCTCGTCGACGATGCCGCCGCGGGCGGCGTTGACGATCCGGACGGTCGGCTTGACCTTGTGCAGCGCCTCGTCGCCGATCAGACCGATGGTCTCCGGGGTCTTCGGGAGGTGGACGGTGATGAAGTCCGAGACCTCCAGCAGCTCCTCCAGCGAGACCAGCTTGACGCCCATCTGCGCGGCGCGGGCGGCCTGGATGTAGGGGTCGTACGCGACGATCTTCATGCCGAACGCGGACATCCGCTGGGCGACCAGCACGCCGATCCGGCCGAGGCCGACGACGCCGAGGACCTTCTCGCTGAGCTCGACGCCGGTGTACTTGTTGCGCTTCCACTCGCCGCCCTTGAGCGCGGCGTTGGCCGGCGCGATGTTGCGGGCGACGGAGATCAGCAGGCCGCAGGCGAGTTCGGCGGCGGTGACGATGTTGGAGGTCGGCGCGTTCACGACCATGACGCCGGCCTTGGTGGCGGCGGAGACGTCCACGTTGTCGAGGCCGACGCCGGCGCGGGCGACCACCTTGAGCTTGCGGGCCGCGGCCAGCGCCTCGGCGTCGACCTTGGTCGCGGAGCGGACCAGGACGGCGTCCACGTCCGCGATGGCGGTCAGCAGTTCGGTGCGGTCCGCACCGTTGCAGTGCCGGATCTCGAAGTCCGGCCCGAGGGCGTCGACGGTGGCGGGCGACAGCTCTTCGGCGATCAGTACTACGCCAGATTTCACAGTTGTAGCAGCGCTCACGACAGTGTGTCCTTAACTGTCCGGTTCTCCCCGGATCCGGGCACGAGGGTGGCCTTGCCGGGCGGGGGGAAGGTGGCATGCCGCGTAGCTAGACGCACGACGCTGTGGGCCTGACGCGCACTCGGAAGTGTATCGACGGGCTGGGTAACAGGCTGCTCCCGTCCGGCAAAATCACCCGGACGGGAGCCGCCTTGTTGTACAAGGGGGATACAAACCCGCGAGGGCTCCCCCGAGGCCTTACGCCTCTTCCTTGACCCAGCTCATCAGCTTGCGGAGCTTCTTGCCGGTGGTCTCCAGCAGGTGGTCCTCGTCGGCCTTCTTGTACTCGTTGTACTTGGGCAGACCGGCCTTGTACTCGGCGATCCAGGTGTTGGCGAAGGTGCCGTCCTGGATCTCGGTGAGGACCTTCTTCATCTCGGCCTTGGTGTCGGCGGTGATGATCCGCGGGCCGGTGACGTAGTCGCCCCACTCGGCGGTCTCGGAGACGGACCAGCGCATCTTCTCCAGGCCGCCCTCGTACATCAGGTCGACGATGAGCTTCAGCTCGTGCAGGCACTCGAAGTAGGCGATCTCCGGCTGGTAGCCGGCCTCGACCAGGGTCTCGAAACCGGCCTTCACCAGGGCGGCGGTGCCACCGCAGAGGACAGCCTGCTCACCGAACAGGTCGGTCTCGGTCTCCTCGGTGAAGGTGGTCTTGATGACGCCGGCCTTGGTGGCGCCGAGGCCCTTGGCGTAGGACAGCGCCAGGTCGAAGGCCTTGCCGGAGGCGTCCTGCTCGACGGCGACGATCGCGGGGACGCCGCGGCCCTCCTCGTACTGGCGGCGGACCAGGTGGCCCGGGCCCTTCGGGGCGACCATGCAGACGTCGACGTCGGCCGGGGGCTTGATGAAGCCGAAGCGGATGTTCAGGCCGTGGCCGAAGAACAGGGCGTCGCCGGCCTTCAGGTGCGGGGCGATGTCGGCCTCGTAGACGTCCGACTGGATCGGGTCCGGGACCAGGATCATGATGACGTCGGCCTCGGCCGCGGCCTCGGCGGGGGTGACCACGCGCAGGCCGGCCTCCTCGGCCTTGGCGCGGGACTTCGACTCCGGCTTCAGGCCGACCCGGACGTCCGCGCCCGAGTCGCGCAGGGACAGCGCGTGGGCGTGGCCCTGGCTGCCGTAGCCGATGACCGCGACCTTGCGGCCCTGGATGATGGACAGGTCGGCGTCGTCTTCGTAGAACAGCTCGGCCACGGGGGCACATCTCCTTGCGAGTGGTTTGCCGGGTCTGCGGTGGTTCCTACCGTATGCGGATCCGGCGTCGGGGTGGGGCGGTGCTTCAGGGTTTGAGACGGCGGCGCGTCCCGGAAGGGCGAGGACCGGTCGGGTCCTAGGCGCTGCGGTCGAGGGCGCGCAGCGAGCGGTCCGTGATCGAACGGGCGCCGCGTCCGATGGCGACCAGGCCGGACTGGACCAACTCCTTGATGCCGTAGGGCTCCAGCATCCGGAGCATGGCCTCCAGCTTGTCCGAGCTGCCGGTGGCCTCGATGGTCACCGCGTCCGGGGACACGTCGACCGTCTTGGCGCGGAACAGCTGGACGATCTCGACGATCTGCGACCGGGTGTCGTTGTCGGCGCGGACCTTCACCAGGACCAGTTCCCGCTGGATCGCAGCGGACTGGTCGAGTTCGACGATCTTTATCACGTTGACGAGCTTGTTGAGCTGCTTGGTGACCTGTTCCAACGGGAGGTCCTCGACGTTGACCACGATGGTCATCCGGGAGATGTCCGGGTGCTCGGTCGGGCCGACGGCGAGGGAGTCGATGTTGAAGCCCCGACGGGAGAACAGCGCGGCGATCCGGGCGAGCACGCCGGGCTTGTTCTCGACCAGGACGGAGAGGGTGTGCTTGGACATGGGTCGTGGGTTCCCTTGGTCGTTCCGGAAGGGGCTCAGTCGAGGTCGTCGCCGAAGTCGGGACGGACGCCGCGGGCGAACTGGATCTCGTCGTTGCTGGTGCCGGCCGCGACCATCGGCCAGACCATGGCGTCCTGGTGGACGATGAAGTCGATGACCACCGGGCGGTCGTTGATCTCCATCGCCTGCTTGATCACCGCGTCGAGGTCCTCGGGGCGCTCGCAGCGCAGGCCGACGCAGCCCATCGCCTCGGCGAGCAGGACGAAGTCGGGGATCCGGGTGCCCTGGGCCGGCGGCTCGATGCCGTCGTGGCCGGGGCCGGCGTGCAGCACGGTGTTGGAGTAGCGCTGGTTGTAGAACAGCGTCTGCCACTGCCGGACCATGCCCAGCGAGCCGTTGTTGATGACCGCGACCTTGATCGGGATGTCGTTCAGGGCGCAGGTGACCAGCTCCTGGTTGGTCATCTGGAAGCAGCCGTCGCCGTCGATCGCCCAGACCGCGGCCTCCGGGCGGCCCGCCTTGGCGCCCATCGCGGCCGGCACCGCGTAGCCCATGGTCCCGGCGCCGCCGGAGTTGAGCCAGGTGCCCGGCTTCTCGAACCGGATGAACTGCGAGCTCCACATCTGGTGCTGGCCGACGCCCGCCGCGTAGACGGCGTCCGGGCCGACCAGCCGGCCGATCCGCTCGATCACCTGCTGCGGGGAGAGCTGGCCGCCGGGCGCGGGCTCGTAGCCGACCGGGTAGGTGGTCTTCCACTCGTCGAGCCGCTCCCACCAGTCGCCGTAGTCGCCCTTGTGGCCGGCGTCGAACTCGGCCTGGACGGCGACGATCAGGTCGGCCAGCACCTCGCGGGCGTCACCGACGATCGGCACGTCCGCCGGGCGGTTCTTGCCGATCTCGGCCGGGTCGATGTCCGCGTGGACGACCTTGGCGTACGGCGCGAAGCTGTCCAGCTTGCCGGTGACCCGGTCGTCGAAGCGGGCCCCGAGGGTGAAGAGCAGGTCGGCCTTCTGGAGCGCGGTGACGGCCGGGACGGAGCCGTGCATGCCGGGCATGCCCAGGTGCTGCGGGTGGCTGTCCGGGAAGGCGCCGAGCGCCATCAGGGTGGTGACCACCGGGGCGCCGGTCAGCTCGGCCAGGATGCGCAGCTCGGCCGTGGCGCCGGCCTTCATGACGCCGCCGCCGACGTACAGGACCGGGCGCTTGGCGGTGACCAGCATCTTGGCCGCTTCGCGGATCTGCTTGGCGTGCGGCTTGGTCACCGGGCGGTAGCCGGGCAGCGAGGTCTCGACCGGCCAGCGGAAGGTGGTGGTGGCCTGCAGGGCGTCCTTGGCGATGTCGACCAGGACCGGGCCGGGGCGGCCGGTGGCGGCGATGTGGAACGCCTCGGCGATCACCCGGGGGATCTCGGCCGGGTCGGTGACCAGGTAGTTGTGCTTGGTGATCGGCATGGTGATGCCGCAGATGTCCGCCTCCTGGAAGGCGTCCGTGCCGATCGCCTTGGAGGTGACCTGGCCGGTGATGGCGACGATCGGCACCGAGTCCATGTACGCGTCGGCGATCGGGGTGACCAGGTTGGTCGCGCCCGGACCGGAGGTCGCCATGCAGACGCCGACCCGGCCGGTGGCCTGCGCGTAGCCGGTGGCGGCGTGGCCGGCGCCCTGCTCGTGGCGGACCAGGATGTGGCGCACCTTGGTGGAGTCCATCAGCGGGTCGTACGCGGGAAGGATGGCCCCGCCCGGGATGCCGAAGACGGTGTCCGCACCGACGGCCTCCAGCGAGCGGATGAGCGACTGGGCGCCGGTCATGGTCTCGACGACGTGCTGAGGAGCGGGAGCGTGGGCGGCCGGGGTGTCCCCGCGGCGGGGGGATGCGGCGTGCTCGGTCATCTGCCTGTCTCTTCTCGGTTCTGGCCGACCCGGTGGTTTGCGGGCCCCGGGGGTCGAGGGTGGGGTCCCGCTTGCGGGCCGATCGCCGGCTCTGCCCCAATCGTCCCTTTCGCGGGGCCTCGGGGCCAGGGGTCTTGCGGTGGTGGAACAGCGTCGGTGCAACAAAAAACCCCTCGTGCCCAAGGGCATGCGAGGGGTGGCGCGTCGGTCTGTCACGAACGGGTCGGGGCCCGCTCAGCCGACGCGCCCGCCAAGTACGAGAATTCGGGTGCGCATGGCAACGACCTTCCTCCCGTCAAGGGTCGGCTGTCAAGCAGGTGGGACGGCCGTCTCGCCATGCGGACCGGCCCCCGGACCCGCCACGGCCGGGTGTTCGGGCAGGTCGGAGCCGTTGTGATGGGGCACGACGCGCCCTGCGGCGGCCTCGCCGCGGCCACTCGTCCGGGTGTCCGCGGCCAGGAAGGCGCGCCGCGCGGGCAGCGGGCCGAGCGGCCTCGGCACCGGGTACGCGCGGCGGGCCAGCTCGCGCCGGAGCCGGATCTCGTCCAGCGGCGCGGAGAACGCCGAGCCCTGCACCTGGCGGCAGCCCAGCTCCTGCAGCACGGCCACCTGGCGCGGCAGGTCGACGCCCTCGGCGGCGGTGACCAGCCCGAGGTCCCGGCCGAGCCGCAGCGCGTGCCCGGCGAGGGTCCTGGCGAGGGCGGACTCGCCCAGGTCCTGGACCAGCGAGCGGTCCAGCTTGAGGCCGTCGAAGGGGAGCCGGACCAGCGTCCCGAGCGAGCCCCGGCCGGCCCCGAAGCCGGCCAGCGCGGTGCCGACGCCGAGCCGGCGCAGCGCGTCGAGCCGGCGGCCGAGCTCGTCCGCCAGGTCGTCCGGGCCCGTCCGGGCCACCTCCACGATCAGCTGGCCGCCGGGCAGCCCGCTGTCCCGCAGGGCCGCGACCACCGCCTCGTAGAGGCCGGGTGCGCACAGCCGCTCGGCCGACAGCCGGACCGACACCGGGACCGGCGGCGGGACGACGCGGCCCCGGGCGGGCAGGCCCCGGCGCAGCGCGGCGGCGGTCACGGCCTCGCGGACCAGCCAGCGGGAGAACCGCGCGGCGGCGTCGCCCGGCTCGGTGGAGCGCAGGAACTCGGCGGGGGTGAGCAGCAGGCCCTGTGCGGAGCGCCAGCGGGCCTGGGCCTCGACGGCGGTGACCGCGCCGGTGGTGAGGTCCACCACGGGCTGGTGCAGCAGGGTGAAGCCGCCCTCGCGGACGGCCGCGCGGAGCCGCTCGTCCAGTTCGGTGCGGCGCTCCAGATCGGCGCGCATGGCCGGGGTGTAGAGCATCACCCGGCCCTTGCCCTCGGACTTGGCGCGGTACATCGCGAGGTCGGCGTTGCGCATCAGCTCGTCGGCGGCGGCGCGCGGGTCCGCGGCCGGGCCGCGTTCCGGGGTGCCGAAGGCGATCCCGATGCTGGCGGCGACGCTGAGTTCGCTGCCGCCGATCCAGTAGGGCTCGGAGAGCGCGGCGCGCAGCCGTTCGGCGAGCTCCTGGACCTGGAGCCGGCCGAGCGGGCCGCAGACCAGGGCGGCGAACTCGTCGCCGCCGAAGCGGGCCACGGTGTCCCCGCAGCGGACGGCGCCCTGGAGCCGGCGGGCCGCCTGGACCAGCAGCTCGTCGCCGACCTGGTGGCCGGCGGTGTCGTTGACCGCCTTGAAGCCGTCCAGGTCGAGGAAGAGCACGGCGACCCCGGAGCCCGCCTCGTCCTGCGGGCCGCGGGCGGCCAGGGCGGCCCGCAGCCGCTGGGTGAACAGCGCCCGGTTGGGCAGGTCGGTCAGCGGGTCGTGGAACGCGTTGTGCTGCAACTGGGCCTGCAGCATGACCCGTTCGGTGACGTCGCGGCTGTTCAGGATCAGCCCGTCGCGGTACCGGTCGACGGTCGACTCGACGTGCAGCCACTCGCCGCCGCCGGAGCCGATCCGGCACTCCACCCGGGCCGCGGGCAGCGGCTCGGCACCCGGGTCGCGGTGGGCGGCCAGCCGGCCCCGGGCCAGGAAGCGGCGGACCTCCAGCAGCACCCGGTCGACGTCCTCGGGGTGGATGAGGTCGAGCAGGTTGCCGCCGACGAGTTCCTCCGGGTCGCGCCCGTAGACGCCGAGCGCGGCCGGGGAGACGTAGGAGAGCACGCCGTTGGCGCCGGCGATCATGATGACGTCGCTGGAGCCCTGCACCAGGGAGCGGAAGTGCGCCTCCTTGTGGGCGAGTTCCTGGGCCAGCGAGAGGTTGTCGAGCAGCATGATGCCCTGGCGCAGGATCAGCGCCAGGCCGACGGTGCAGGCCGCCGAGGCCACCACCCGGTCCAGCGAGCGCCCGCCGAGGGCGTTGTAGAGGATCCCGGCGGTGCAGACGGCGGCGGCCGCGTAGGGGGTGAGCGCGCTGAAGGTGGTGGCGACCCGGCGGCGGGGCAGCCCGCCGAGCGCCGGGTGCTCGCGCAGCGGGCGGCGCCAGCGCGGGGACCACGGGGCCCAGGCCAGCAGCAGGCTGCCGGCGAACCAGCCGGCGTCCAGCAGTTCGCCGGAGTGGTAGCTGCTGCGCAGTTCGGGGGAGGTGAACAGGGCGTCGCAGAGCACGGTGACGGCGAGGCCGACCATGGCGGTGTGGACGGCGGCGCGGTTGCCGTCCCGGCCGCCGAAGCGCAGGCCGACGACCAGCGAGACGAGCAGGATGTCCAGCAGCGGGTAGGCCAGGTTGAGGGCCAGCCGCAGCGGGGAGCCGTCCTCGCCGGCGGCGGTGCGGCCGAGGGCGAGGCTCCAGCTGAGGGTGAACAGCGAGCCGGCCACCAGCCAGCCGTCCAGCAGCAGGCAGAGCCAGCCGGCGGCGGTGCGCGGGCGCTGGGCCAGCACCAGGACGCCGGTGATGGCCAGCGGGGCGAACAGCAGGAAGGCGTACTCGGCCAGCGAGTTGGGCGGCAGCTGGGTCCGCTCGACCAGCTCGTACCAGCCCCAGGTGCCGTTGCCGAAGGCGACCATGAGCGAGGAGAGGCCGAACAGCAGCCAGGCCGGGCGGGCGTGGCCGCCGACCGTACAGCCGTAGGCGAGACAGGAGAGCGCGGCGGCGAGGGCGGCCGCCGCCAGGCCGAAGTCGCCCATGAAGACGGCGACCTGGCGCGAGCCCCAGCCGAGCGCGGCGCCGAGGGTGTAGGCGAGGCAGAGCACGCCGAGTGCTGCGCCCGGCAGCTTGCGGCTGCAGAGCGCCCGCCGGAGCGGCCCCGGTCTCGCGCCGCCGCCGGCCGGGCGGTACGGGGGCGGGCCGCCCGCGCGGGCGCCGCGCGGGGGCGGGCCCGGCCGCTGTTGGCCCGGTCGCTGTTGGCCCGGCCTCGGCGGCCCGTCCGCGGGCAGGACGGCGTCCGGCGCCTGCGGCCGTCCGGCTCCGGGCAGCACCGCGTCGGTGGAGCTCACTCGGCCTCTCCCCCTCCGGCCCGGGGCCTCGCGCCCCGGTCACGGACCACCGGCCGCGCGCCCGGTGGCCGTGCGCGGTGACCTGGCGCCCCGGCAGGGCGGTGACCCAGGGAGCGGGGGGCCTGCCGGCCGTCCCGCCACACCGATGTTCCCGTTCGGGACCCTACACCACTTCGGTCACTCAATGACACGCACACTCAACTTAGAGTAATGGCCCGGGGGTAGGGAATTGCGTCCGATTCCGCCGAATCGGTCCGGTTGGCGGGGGCGCGCACAAGGGGGCTCACGCAGCGCGCACGGGAGCACGCGGCAGCGCCCGCCCGGCACCGGCCACCACGGCGGTACGCCGGGCGGGGCGTCGGACGGGAGCACCGGGCGGGGGCGGTGGACGGGCCGTCAGCGGGCGGCCGGGGCCAGGTCCTCCGGGAACAGCCGCAGCCGGTGGGCCAGCGCGGCCGCCTCGCCCCGGCCGGCCACCGCGAGCTTGCCGAGGATGTTGGAGACGTGCACGCTCGCGGTCTTCGGCGAGATGTACAGTTCCTCGGCGATCTGCCGGTTGGTGCACCCCCGGGCGAGCAATCGGAGCACGTCCCGCTCACGGGGGGTGAGGCCGAGGGATTCACCGGCCGGCAGTGCCGGAGCGGGCACCGGGCGGTCCGCGACGAGCGCCAGTCCGGCCCGCGCGGCCAGCGCGTCGATCTCGGCCCGCAGTCCGGCGTCGGACCGGGCGGACGCCAGTTCCCGCGCCTCGCGCAGGAGTTCGACGCCGGATTCGCGGCGTCCGGCCAGCACCTCGGCCTCGCCGGCCCGCAGCAGCGCGACCGCCAGCGGGTACGGCAGCCCGGTCGGGCGCAGCGCCGCGACCGCGGTGGCCCACTGCTCGGGGGTGTCCGCCCCCTCGGCGCGGGCCAGTTCGGCCTCCAGCAGCCGGGCCCAGCCGTGGTGCAGCGGCACGGTCGGGGTCAGCCCGGCCGCCGTCCCGGCGATCCTGGCCAGCACGGCGGCCCGGCCCCGGTCGGCCTCCGGCAGGCCCCGGCTGTCCGCCTCGGCGGCGGCGCCGTCCACCAGCAGCGGGTAGAGGTCGGCGAGGTAGCCGCACCGGAGGTCCTCGTCCAGGGCGGCGATCAGCTCGGCGCGGGCGTCCAGCGGGCGGCCGGCCCCGGCGGCGACCCGCAGCGCCAGCCGCGCGATCGGGACGGAGTGCTGGAGCTGGCCGATCCGGTTGGCCGCCCTGGCCTGGGCCAGCATCGCGGCGGCGCCGGGCAGGTCGCCGCGGAGCAGGGCGAGTTCGCCGCGCATCCGGTCCAGGAACTCGGCGTGGGTGCCGGTCGCCCCGACCAGATGGCACTCGGCGAGCACCTGCTCGGCCTCGTCGACCCGCCCGAGGTCCATCAGCGCCTCGGCGAGGTTCCCGGTCAGGATGGTGCCGATGTTGCGCTGGAGGCCGTTGCCCCGGGCCGACTCCAGCCCCTCCCGGGCGAGCGCCGCCGCCTCCTCGGCCCGGCCGAGCCCGCGCTGCATCGAGGCCAGGTTGTTGATGCCGCGCAGCAGGATGTCGGGGGCACCGATCCGCCGGGTGGCCTCCACCGCCGCGGTGAGCTGGGCGACCGCGGCCTCCGGGTCGGAGTCGAGGTCGTTGCGCAGCCCGCCGAGCGTCATCAGGGCGTGCTGCTCGATGGCGTCCGCGCCCACCTCGCGGGCGATCCGGACCGCCCGCTCGGCGAGTTCGACCAGCTCGGGCCGGGGGTTGGAGAGCATCCCGTTGCCGGCGCCGAGGGCGAACACCTCGGCCTGGACGGCGGACGGCGGCAGGTGCTCGACCAGCCGGTGCGCGTACGCGATCTCCGCCTCGTCGCCGGAGCGGCGCAGGTGGCCGAGCATCCGGGCCCGGTTGATCCGGAACCAGGCGGCGCGGGCCGGGTGCTCGGTCTCGTCGACCAGCTTGAGCGCCCGCCGGGCCAGGCTCAGCCCGCGCTCGCGGTCCCCGCTGCGGCGGGCCGCGACCACCGCCTCGGCCAGCACGTCGATCAGGCAGAGCCGGTCGCAGTGCTCGTCGTGCCGGTCCACGTCGCAGGAGCAGGGCGGGTAGGTCTCGGCCCAGTCGTGCGGGCGCAGGGTGCCCGCCAGCACCTCATCCGGGACCTCGTCCCAGAGCTCCAGGGCCCGTTCCAGCATCCGCAGCTGCTCGGCGAAGGCATTGCGCCGGCGGGCGGCCCTGGCGGCCTCCAGGGCGGTCGGCAGGGCCCGGGCCGGGTCGTGGGCGTGGTACCAGTAGTTGGCCAGCCGGGCGGGGCGGACGTCGGAGCCGACCAGGTGCGGATCGGCCTCCAGCGCGGCGGCGAAGCGCCGGTTGATCCGGTGCCGCTCGCCCGGCAGCAGGTCGTCCGAAACCGCCTCCCGGACCAGCGCGTGCCGGAACCGGTAGCCGTCGCCGTCGGTGTCCGGGCGCAGGATGTTGGCGCCGACCGCGACCCGGAGCGAGTCGATCAGCTCCTCCTCGTCCTCCAGGACGGCGGCGAGCAGGGCGTGCTCGACGTAGGAGCCGCCCTCGGCGGCGATCCGCAGCACCCGCTGGGTCTGCTCGTCCAGCGCCTCGACCCGGACCAGCAGCATGTCCCGGAGCGAGTCGGTGAGCCCGGCCGAGCAGCCCTCGCGGAAGGCGGTGGCCAGCTCCTCGACGAAGAAGGGGTTGCCCTCGGAGCGGCGGTGGATCCGGTCGACCAGCTCCCGGTCCGGGGCGGCGGTGCCGAGGATGCCGGCCAGCTGCGCGGCCACCTCGCCGGGCCCGAACCGCTCCAGCTCGGCCCGCTGCACGGTGCGCAGCCGCTCCAGCTCGGCCAGGAACGGCCGCAGCGGGTGGCGGCGGTGCAGGTCGTCGCTGCGGTAGGTGGCGACCAGCAGCACCCGGGCCCGGTGCAGGGTGCGGACCAGGTAGGCCAGCAGCTCCCGGGTGGAGCGGTCGGACCAGTGGAGGTCCTCGACGGCGAGCACGAGGGTACGGTCCGTGCCGAGTCGTTCGAACAGCCTCGCGGTGTGCTCGAACAGCCGGGCTCGTCCGTACTCGTCGTTGGGTTCGCCGTCGGCCTCGCCGAAGTCCGGCATCAGCCGGGCGAGGTGCCCCTCCATACCGGCCGCGGCGGTCTCCAGCTCGGTGCCAAGGCTCCGGTGCAGCCGGCGCAGCGCGGTGGCCAGCGGCGCGTAGGGCAGGCCCTCGGCGCCGATCTCCAGACAGCCGCCGACGGTGGTGACCACGCCGTCGAGGCAGGCCTGACGGAGGAACTCCTCCAGCAGCCGGGTCTTGCCGACGCCGGCCTCGCCGCCGATCAGCACGGTCTGCGGCTGGCCGTCCCCGGCCCTGCGCATGGCGTCCAGCAGGACGGTGAGTTCCGGATCGCGGCCGACGAAGACGGGACTCACCGATATCTGCTGCATGGAGGCGAGCATGCCATAGAGGTCGGGTGCGCTCCGAGGGGTTATCCCGCCCCCCGGACGCCCGGAAGGGGAGGCGCACCCCCGTGTCGCCTCCCCTTCCGGTCCTTGCTCGGCACCTTGGTGCCGGTTCGTCAGCATTCGCGCGGGCGGACGGTGCGCCGCTGGAGGCGGAAGCCGACGTTCGGGCGCCAGCCGGTGCGCTTGGCACCCTTCGCCTCGCGGACCAGGCGCTCGTGGTCGGCCAGGGCCCGGAGTTCCAGTTCCTGCTGCTTGATGAGCTCGTACTCGATCACGGTGTTTCCCCTTGTGGGTTTCGGTGTCTCTCTCGTTCTGAGGTAAAGATTCCTCTCCCAGGGGGGTGGGCCGCATCGGCAGCCTGCCGGATGTTCCGGGCCCCGACCGCCTTAGGTCCGGGGTCCCGGGTACGGCAAAGGCCCGGCCCTACCCCTTATGAAGGGTAAGACCGGGCCTTAGGGCTCTAAGTAGCCCTTAGAACGCCTTAGGCGCCTTGGAAACTCAGGCAGAAACGCCCAGCTTCTCAAGGATCAGATCCTTGACCCGGGCCGCGTCGGCCTGACCGCGGGTGGTCTTCATGACCGCGCCGACCAGCGCGCCGACCGCGGCCACCTTGCCGTCACGGATCTTGGCGGCGATCGCCTCGTTCTCGGCGATGGCCTGGTCCACGGCGGCACCGAGCGCGGAGTCGTCCGAGACCACGGCCAGGCCGCGCTGCGCGACGACCGCGTCCGGCTCGCCCTCGCCGGCCAGCACGGCCTCGATGACCTGACGGGCCAGCTTGTCGTTCAGCTTGCCCTCGGCGACCAGCGCGGCGACCCGGGCGACCTGCGCCGGGGTGATCGGCTGCTCGGCCAGCTCGGTGCCGGTCTCGTTGGCCCGGCGGGCCAGCTCGCCCATCCACCACTTGCGGGCCTGGTCGGCCGGGGCGCCGGCGGCGATGGTCTCCTGGATCGGCTCGACGGCGCCGGCGTTCAGCACCGACTGCATGTCCTTGTCCGTCAGGCCCCACTCGGCCTGCAGCCGGGCCCGGCGCACCCGGGGCAGCTCGGGCAGACCGGCGCGCAGCTCCTCCACCCAGGCGCGGGCCGGCGCGATCGGCACCAGGTCCGGCTCCGGGAAGTACCGGTAGTCCTCGGCGTTGTCCTTGATCCGGCCGGCGGTGGTGCTGCCGTCCTCCTCGTGGAAGTGCCGGGTCTCCTGGACGATCGTGCCGCCGTCGGTCAGCACCGTGGCGTGCCGCTGGATCTCGAAGCGGGCGGCCCGCTCCACGCTGCGCAGCGAGTTGACGTTCTTGGTCTCCGAGCGGGTGCCGAAGGTCTCGGTGCCGTTCGGGCGCAGCGACAGGTTGACGTCGCAGCGCATCTGGCCCTTGTCCATCCGGGCCTCGGAGACGCCCAGCGAGCGGATGACCTCGCGCAGCTCGGCGACGTACGCGCGGGCGACCTCGGGGGCGCGCTCGCCGGCCCCCTCGATCGGCTTGGTGACGATCTCGATCAGCGGGATGCCGGCCCGGTTGTAGTCCAGCAGCGAGTGGGTCGCGCCGTGGATCCGGCCGGTCGCGCCGCCGACGTGGCTGGACTTGCCGGTGTCCTCCTCCATGTGGGCGCGCTCGATCTCCACCCGGAAGGTCGAGCCGTCCTCCAGCTGCACGTCGAGGTAGCCGTTGAAGGCGATCGGCTCGTCGTACTGCGAGGTCTGGAAGTTCTTCGGCATGTCCGGGTAGAAGTAGTTCTTCCGCGCGAACCGGCACCACTCAGCGATCTCGCAGTTCAGCGCCAGGCCGATCTTGACCGCCGACTCCACGCCGATCGCGTTGACGACCGGCAGCGAGCCCGGCAGGCCCAGGCAGGTCGGGCAGACCTGGCTGTTCGGCTCGGCGCCCAGCTCGGTCGAGCAACCGCAGAACATCTTGGTCTTGGTGCCCAGCTCGACGTGGACCTCCAGGCCCATCACCGGGTCGAACGACGCGAGCGCGTCCTCGTAGGAGACCAGGTTCTTGACGCTCACAGCGTCCCCTTCACTAAAAAGTCTTCGGTGGTGCGGGCCCGGCCTGCACCTCGGGTGCAGGCCGGGGCCTCACGGGCTGGGTCAGCCCAGCAGGACGTCGTCGTCGCCGAGGCGGCGCAGCTCACGGACCAGCAGGGCCGTGCCGGTGACCAGGGCGGCGGCGCCGACCAGGGCGTTGACCAGCTTGAGGGTGTCGCTCTCGCCGCGGGCCTTGCGCACGTCCTTGACGATGGAGATCGCGCCGAAGGCGCTGGTGCCGATGGACAGCCAGAGCCCGGGCTTGGAGTGCTTCCACCCCTTCAGCGATGCCGACTGGGCCTTGGCGTTCTCGATCTTGCTCACAGTGCCGGTGCCTCCTCCAGCAGGGTGTGCCCCCACTTGTCGTTGAGTGCGGCCTCGACGGCGCCGCCCACGCGGTACAGGCGGTCGTCCGCCATCGCGGGTGCGATGATCTGCAGGCCGACCGGGAGATTGTCCTCCGGGGCCAGGCCGACCGGCAGCGACATGGCCGCGTTGCCCGCAAGGTTGGACGGAATCGTGCACAGGTCGGCCAGATACATCGCCATCGGGTCGTCGGCGCGCTCGCCGATCGGGAAGGCGGTGGTCGGCGTGGTCGGCGAGACCAGCACGTCCACGCCCGCGAAGGCGGCGTCGAAGTCGCGGGAGATCAGCGTCCGCACCTTCTGGGCCGAGCCGTAGTAGGCGTCGTAGTAGCCCGAGGACAGCGCATAGGTGCCCAGGATGATGCGGCGCTTCACCTCGGGGCCGAAGCCGGCCTCGCGGGTCAGCGCGGTGACCTCCTCGGCCGAGCGGGAGCCGTCGTCGCCGACCCGCAGGCCGTAGCGCATCGCGTCGAAGCGGGCCAGGTTGGACGAGGCCTCGCTCGGGGCGATCAGGTAGTACGCCGGCAGCGCCAGGGTGAAGGACGGGCAGGAGACCTCGACGACCTCGGCGCCCAGCTCGCGCAGCAGCTCCACCGACTCGTTGAAGCGCTGCATCACGCCGGCCTGGTAGCCCTCGCCGGAGAACTCCTTCACCACGCCGATCCGCATGCCGCGCACGTCGCGCAGCTTCGCGGCCTCGACCACGGCCGGGACCGGGGCGTCGATCGAGGTGGAGTCCAGCGGGTCGTGGCCGGCGATCGCCTCGTGCAGCAGCGCCGCGTCCAGAACGGTGCGGGCGCAGGGGCCGCCCTGGTCCAGGCTGCTGGAGAAGGCGACCAGGCCGTAGCGCGACACCGAGCCGTAGGTCGGCTTCACGCCGACGGTGCCGGTGACGGCGCCGGGCTGGCGGATCGAGCCGCCGGTGTCGGTGCCGATCGCCAGCGGCGCCTCGAAGGCGGCCAGCGCGGCGGCCGAACCGCCGCCGGAGCCGCCGGGGATCCGGGAGAGGTCCCACGGGTTGCCGGTCGGGCCGTAGGCGGAGTTCTCGGTGGAGGAACCCATCGCGAACTCGTCCATGTTGGTCTTGCCGAGGATCACCACGCCGGCGTCCTTGAGACGCGTGGTCAGGGTGGCGTCGTACGGCGGGATCCAGCCTTCGAGGATCTTCGAACCGCAGGTGGTCGGCACGCCCTTGGTGGTGAAGACGTCCTTCAGCGCCAGCGGGACGCCGGCCAGCGGGCCCAGCTCCTCGCCCTTGGCGCGCTTCTCGTCGACGGCCCGGGCGGCGCTCAGCGCGCCCTCGGTGTCGACGTGCAGGAAGGCGTTGACCTTCTTGTCGACGGCCCCGATGCGGTCCAGGTGCGCCTGGGCCACCTCGACGGCGGACACCTCGCCCTTGGCGACGGCGGCGGCGGTCTCGGCCGCGGTGTAACGGATGAGCTCGGTCATGGGTCAGTCCTCCCCGAGGATCTGGGGCACACGGAAACGCTGCTCCTCGGCGGCCGGGGCCCCGGCCAGCGCCTGGTCCGGGGTGAGCGACGGCCGGACCTCGTCCGCGCGCATGACGTTGGTCAGCGGCAGCGGGTGGGAGGTGGGCGGGACGTCCTGTCCGGCGACCTCGGAAACGCGGGCGACCGCGCCGATGATCACGTCCAGCTGCTCGGCGAAGTGGTCCAACTCTTCGGCCTGCAACTCAAGACGCGACAGCCGAGCGAGGTGGGCGACCTCCTCGCGCGTGATGCCAGGCATGCAGCGATCCTCAGGGTGAGTTCTGGTGAGGCCCGGATCCGCCTTCCGGCGGCGCCGGGCCCGGGCCGGGAGCCGCCTGTCCGGCGCTCCCGTCCTCGTGGTCTGTGGTCCCCATCCTATGGGGCACGGCCCGGCCACCGGCCAACGACCGGCGGTGGGACCCGGTCACCCTCGTCGCGCGGCGGCCTCACTGCGGGCGGGTCGGCGCCCAACTCTGCTGCTTGGGCGCCTGGATCTCCAGCTTCGCCGCCTGCGCCGCCTGGATCACCGGCGGCAGGACGGGCTGGATCGCGGGCGGCAGCCGGTCGGCGGCGGAGCCGAGCCGCTCCACCGGCGGGGCGCCGGTGCGGTGCACCCGCAGCCAGGCGGTGGCCTGCTCGGCCGGCAGCGCCGCCGACACCAGCCAGCCCTGCACCGCGTCCACGCCCATGCAGTTCAGCCGCTCCCAGGTCTCGTCGTCCTCGACACCTTCGGCGACCACGGTCAGGCCGAGCGAGTGGGCCAGCTCGACCGAGCAGCGGACCACCGCCGCGTCGTGGTCGTCGGTGGCCATCCGGGAGACGAAGGAGCGGTCGATCTTCAGCTCGCCGACCGGCAGGCTGCGCAGCCGTACCAGCGAGGAGTGGCCGGTCCCGAAGTCGTCCAGGGACATCCCGACCCCGTAGCCGCGCAGCTCCGCCAGGGTGTCGGCGGCCCGGCGGGAGTCGTCCAGCAGCAGCCGCTCGGTGATCTCCAGCTGGAGCGCGTGGGCCGGCACCTGGTGGCGGACGAGGTGGCCGGCGACCCGCTGGGCGAAGCCGGGGTTGAGCACGTCGCGCGGCGAGACGTTCACCGCGACCTGCACCTGGAGGCCCTGCTCGCGCCACTGGGCGAGCTGGCCGACGGCGGCCTCCAGCACGTAGTCGGTCAGCCGGGGCATCAGCCCGCTGGACTCGGCGAGGCCCACGAACTCGTCCGGGGAGACCCGGCCCTGGCCGGGACGCTCCCAGCGCAGCAGCGCCTCCAGACCGACCACCCGGCCGTCGAAGGCCACCTTGGGCTGGTAGTGCAGCTGGACCTCGCCGGTCTCCAGGGCCCGCCGCAGATCGCCCAGCAGGCCGATCCGGTACGGGGTGTCGGCGTCCTGGGCCTCGTCGTACTGCTCCACCGAGGTGCGGCCGCGCTGCGCGTGCCCCATCGCCACGTCGGCGCGGCGCAGCAGCGACTCGGCGTCCTGGGCGTGCTGCGGGAAGACGCAGACGCCCGCGCTGGCCTCCAGCACCAGCAGCAGTCCGTCCAGGCGGATCGGGGCGGCCAGTTCGGCGATCAGCGCCTTGGCCACCTTCTCCAGCGAGTCCGGGCAGCCGATGCCGGGCAGCAGGACGGCGAACTCGTCACCGCCCATCCGGGCCACCATCGGGCGGCCGCGGTAGTGCCGGGGAAGTCCGGCGAAGACGTCGTCGATGGACTCGCGGGTGGCGCTGCCGGCGGCCCCGCCGGAGCGCAGTGCCCGGTGCAGCCGGCGGGCGATGTGGACGAGCAGACGGTCGCCGGCGGTATGGCCGAGGGTGTCGTTGAGCGATCGGAAGCGATCGAGGTCGAGCAGGATCAGTCCGACGCTGTAGCCCTCGGTGTGCTCGGCGATCGACTCCTGGGCGGCGAGGAGTAACGCCTGGCGGTTGGGCAGATCGGTCAGCGGGTCGGTGAGCTGGTCGCGCGCCCGGTCGCGGGCGATCCGCCAGGCCGCGACCAGGACGGCCAGCGGCACCGCGAACAGTGGCAGCAGCTCCGGCTCGTAGCGGTAGACCAGCACGGCCAGCGGGATGAGCGGCGCGGCGCCGGCCAGCAGCACGCCGAGCAGCAGGACCGCTCCCGCCACCCCCTGCGGCGGGCGTGTGGGCGCACCGCCGGTCGTACGATCCATAAGCCCAGTCCTCCGTCGGGCCCGCCCCGTCAGGCCGCCTAGCGGTGAGGCACCGTCCCGGTGCCGGCAGCCTGCCAGGCATGGAGCGGCCCCGCGGAGTCCGGCTCGGCCGGTACCCCCACCCCTGCTGACACTCTGTTGCGCTCCAGGGTATGCGCGGCTTCACCCGACGGGCAGACTTTCGGACAACCGGACATACGCCACCGCGCTGGGTGCCGCACAGTGTCACGATGCCCGCTAACACTGTGCGGCACCCGATGACGTTGCATCAGGACGATAACAAGCCGGATTCGGGGCTTCCGCGCGCGGGGTCAGCCCTCGGCGCCCTCCTCGACGGGCTCCGCGGCGGCCTCGCCGGCGGTCCCGGCGACGGCCGGTGCCCCCACCTCGGGATCCTTCGCCGCGGCAGCACTTTCACCGTCCTCGGCGGCGTTCTTGGCGGCGGCCTTCTTCCGGGCCGGCGCCTTCTTCGCCGGCTCCTCCGGCGGCTCCGCCGGCAGCCCCAGGTGGACCCGGGCGGCGGCCGAGCCCTGCTCCAGCAGGATCGTGAAGCCCGCGTCGTCGAGGACCGGCAGCCCCAGCTGAACTGCCTTGTCGTACTTGGACCCGGGGTTGTCACCAGCGACCACGAAGTGGGTCTTCTTCGACACCGAACCGGTCACCTTCGCACCCCGCGAGGTCAGCGCCTCCTTGGCGCCGTCCCGGGTGTGCCCGGCCAGCGTTCCGGTGACCACGACGGTCAGCCCCTCCAGGGGGCGCTCGCCCTCCTCCTCGGTGGCCTCCTCGGTGAACCGGACCCCGGCCGCACGCCACTTCTCGACGATCTCCCGGTGCCAGTCCACCTGGTACCACTCGACGATCGAGCGCGCGGTGCCCGCGCCGACCCCCTCGGTGGCGGCCAGCCGCTCCTCGCTCGCCGCGAAGATCGCGTCCAGGTCGCGGAACTCCCGGGCCAGGTCCTGGGCGGCGACCGGGCCGACGTGCCGGATCGAGAGGCCGTTGAGGAAGCGCCAGAGCGGGCGGTCCTTGGCCTTCTCGATGTTCTCCAGCATCAGCCCGGTGTTCTTCTTCGGCGCACCGGCGGTGGTGGCGAAGAAGAACACCTCCTTCTCCTCGCCGGTCTCGTCGTCCAGCTTCGGCATACCGGTCTTCTGGTCGCGCACCAGCACCTTGATCGGCAGCAGCCGCTCCACCGTCAGACCGAAGATGTCGCCCTCGTTCCCCACCGGCGCCTCGGCCGGCTCCAACGGCTGGGTCAGCGCGGTGGCGGCGACATAACCGAGGCCCTCGATGTCCAGCGCCGAGCGCCCGCCGAGGAAGGCGATCCGCTCCCGGATCTGGGCCGGGCAGAACTGGGCGTTGGGGCAGCGCAGATCGATGTCCCCCTCCGCCATCGGCCGCAGCCCGGTGCCGCACTCGGGGCAGTGCGAGGGCATCACGAACGCCTGCTCGCTGCCGTCCCGCAGGTCGTACACCGGGCCGAGGATCTCCGGGATCACGTCGCCGGCCTTGCGCAGCACCACGGTGTCGCCGAGCAGGACGTCCTTGGCCTTGACCACGTCCTGGTTGTGCAGGGTCGCGTACTGCACCATCGAACCGGCCACCTTCACCGGCTCGGCCAGCACCGCGTACGGGGTGGCCCGGCCGGTGCGGCCGATCCCGACCTTGATCGCGGCGAGCTTCCCGGTGACCTCCTCCGGCGGGTACTTCCAGGCGATCGCCCAGCGCGGGGACTTCGAGGTGGAGCCGAGCCGGCCCTGCAGGGCGATCTCGTCCACCTTGACGACCACGCCGTCGATCTCGTGCTCGACCGAGTGCCGCTGCTCGCCGAAGTGCGCGATGAACTCCCGCACCTCCGCCAGCGTGCCGACCACCCGGTTGTGCCGGGCCGTGGGCAGGCCCCAGCCGCGCAGCAGGTCGTAGGCGTGCGACTGGTTGTCGATGTCGAAGCCGACCCGGGCGCCGATGCCGTGCACCACCATCCGCAGCGGACGGGAGGCGGTGATCAGCGGGTCCTTCTGGCGCAGCGAGCCGGCCGCGGCGTTCCTCGGGTTCATGAACAGCCGGATCATCGCCCGGGGCCGCTTGCCCTCCTTGGCGCGCTCCTCGTTCTCCAGCCGGCGGCGCTCGTTCTCCTCCGCGAAGGAGGCGTTGAGCCCCTCGAAGGCCTCGGTCGGGAAGTAGACCTCGCCGCGGATCTCGACCAGCTCGGGCACGTTGTCGCCGGTGAGCCGGTGCGGGATCGCCTCGATGGTGCGGACGTTGGCGGTGATGTCCTCGCCGACCCGGCCGTCGCCCCGGGTCGCGGCCTGCGTCAACTGGCCGTTCTCGTAGGTGAGGTTGACGGCCAGGCCGTCCACCTTGAGCTCGCACAGGTAGTGGTGGTCGATCCCGGCCAGCTCGCCGGCGACCCGCTCGGCCCAGGCGGCGAGCTCCTCGTCGTCCATCGCGTTGTCCAGGCTGAGCAGCCGCTCCCGGTGCTCGACCGGGGCGAACAGCAGGGTCGGTGCGCCGCCGACCCGCTGCGAGGGCGACTCCGGGGTGACCAGGGCGGGGTGCTCCGCCTCCAGCCCCTCCAGCTCGCGCATCAGCGCGTCGAACTCGGCGTCACTGACGACCGGAGCGTCCTGCTCGTAGTACCGGGCCCGGTGGTCCGTGATCTCGGCGGCCAGCTCGGCGTGCCGCTTGCGCACCTCCGCCGGAACGTCCTCCCAGCCCTCGACAGCCACCACCGCAAGCCCTCCGTCAATCTCTCATTCCGGGTTGTCCACCAGGCTCCGGGCCGCGTTCACACTGAGTGACAGCGCCCGACGGGCAAAGTCCGGGGAGGCCCCGGCCAGCCCGCAGGTCGGCGTCACCAGTACACGGCGGCCCAGCAGCTCCGGGGAGAACCCGAGCCTGCGCCACAACGCCCTGACACCCTGGACACTACCGGCCGGGTCCGACAGTGCCGTTGATTGAGCGAGCGCCCGCTCGGTGGAGGGGACGACGCCCGCGAGGATCACGGTGCCGGCGTCGATCGCCTCGCCGAACTCCTCGTCCTCACGCTCGGTCAGCAGCGAGAAGTCCAGCGAGACACCGGCGACCCCGGCCCGGCGCAGCAGCGGCAGCGGCACCCGGGGCGCGCAGCAGTGCACCACCACGGGTGCGTCCAGGGCGCCGATCACGTCCCGCAGCGCCTCCTCGGCGCGCTGCCGGTCGACGGAGCGCAGCCGCTGGAAACCGCTCGCGGTCCGCACCTCGCCGGACAGCACGGCGGGCAGCGAGGGCTCGTCGAGCTGGAGCACCAGCTCCGCCCCGGGCACCCGGCGGCGGACCTCGGCGAGGTGGCGGCGCAGGCCCTCGGTGAG
Source organism: Streptomyces sp. XY431 (assembly GCF_001279805.1). Taxonomy (NCBI): domain Bacteria; kingdom Bacillati; phylum Actinomycetota; class Actinomycetes; order Kitasatosporales; family Streptomycetaceae; genus Streptomyces; species Streptomyces sp. XY431. Next base: position 58,013 of record NZ_LGDO01000058.1, on the reverse strand, counting down.
CGAACCGGCGATGTCCCGGCAGGCGCCCGGGTCGGCGAGCGCCTTCTCGCCGTACTTGAGCTCGATCGAGGCCGCCAGCGTCCACGGCCCCACCGCCTGCACCTTGAGCGCGCCGGTGTAGCCCTGGGTGAACTCCTCCATCGCGTCGAGGTCCTCGCCCAGCCAGGAGTGGGCCCGCCGGGTGTCCCGGCCCGGACGGTCGGCGAAGCGCCAACCGCTCGGCTCGGTCTGCGCGAACAGCTCGACCAGGAGGCCGGCGGAACGGCCGATCATGTCGGCGCCCGGCCCCCGGGCGGGGAGTTCGGGGAGGAACGGCAGGTGCTCCAGCGCGCCGGTGGAGGTCCGGGCGGCCTCCCGGGCGTCGGTGCCGGGCAGCGATCCGACGCCGGTGGCGGCGCCGACCAGTTCGGGGAAGGGAAGTCCGTTGCTCACGGCCGAAGCCTATGGGGTCGGGAACGCCGACGGCCCCGGCACCGGGCGCGGGGCTCGGTGGCGGGGCCGCCGGAGGGTGCGGGCCGGGTGGCGGTCAGTAGCTCTCGCTGCCGCTGTCGTCGACCACGAGGTGCACCGGCGCACCGCTGGCGTTGTGGAGCACGACCGTCCTGTTGGCCGGATCGACCGGGACCACGGCCTGGTTGGCGACGGTCTGCCCGGCCTCGAAGTTGAGCGTGGAGGTGTCCGGGACCGGTCCGACGCCGGAGTACGCCGTGAGGTGGCCCGCGGCCCCCGGCTCGGTCACCGTGACGTTCAGGGTGGCCGAGGCCGGGTAGCTCCCCGCGCCCGCGAAGACGGTCAGGGAGCCCCAGGCCGGGACGGTGCCCGCCGGGCGGTAGTAGGGACGCCCCCAGCTCAGCCGGGTGTCCATGATCCGGGTCGGCCCGCCCGGGTAGAACGCGATCCGGCCCTCGGCGCTGTGGTGGCCGGCCAGGTCGGCGATCAGGTGCACGGTGCCGCCGGAGCGGTTGTAGAAGGACACCTTGCCGTCCTTCACCGGCACCGTCACCAGGTTGGCGACAGTCCTACCGGCCGTCCAGTTCAGGTTCGAGGTGTCCGGCGCCGCGCCACCGTGCGGGTAGACCGTCAGATGGCCGTCCTGCTCCGGCTCGGTGACCGTCACGTTCATCGTCACGGCCGTGGCCCCGGCCGCACCCGCGACCGGCAGCTCCAGCGTGCCGAAGGCCGGGACGGCCCGGGCCTGCGGCACCCCGATCGGCGCCCGGGTGTCCAGCACCCGGGTCGGGCCCTGCGGGTGGAAGAGCTCGCCCGTGACGCCGTAGTAGCCCGCCAGGTCGGCGATCACGTGCACGGTCCCGCCGGAGTGGTTGTAGAACGACACCTTGCCGTCCTTCACCGGCACCGTCACCTGGTTCGGAACCGTCCGGCCCGCGACCCAGTTCAGGGTGGAGGCGCCCGGCCGGTCCTGGCCGTGCGGGTAGACCGTGAGGTCGCCGTCCCGCGTCGGCTCGGTCGCCGTCACGGTCATCGTCACCGCGGTGACACCGGTCGCCGGGACCCCGGCCACCCCCGTGACCGCCAGGTCGAGCGTCCCCCCGGCCGGCACCGCCTGCGCGGACGGGACCCCGATCGCCGAGCGGGTGTCCAGCAGCCGCACCGGGCCCGCGGGCGTGTACGCACTGCCCACCCCGAGGAACTCCTGCGCGCCCCGGTCCCGAGTGCCGTGGCCGGTACCGGTGTTGGGCAGCGTCGGGTCGTCCACCGGGGTCCTGCCCTGGCGGTCGGTGGCGAGCATGCCGGGGGCGTTCTCGTCGGCCGAGTCGATCAGGTGGTTGAGCGGCTCGTTCGGCCCCCGCCAGAAGGTCGTCGGCGACACGAAGTCGTGGGCGCCCTGACCGCCGGCCGCCGTGAACGACGGCTGGTCGGCGTACTCGGTGCCGGCCCACTTGTAGGGGGTGCCGCCGCTGCGCGAGTCGACGACGTTGTAGTCCACCTTCGTCCCGGCGACGGCGCTCGCGGCGACCGTGATGCCGGTCGCCCGGTAACTCCAGGTGTCGCACGGCGAATCGATGTCGCGTCCCGCGTTGACCGCGTTGTTCTCGACCGTGGCCCCGACCGAGGCCCCGGTCAGCACGATGCCCGGGGAGCAGGACCCGAGGGTGCTGTTGCCGACCACCACGGTGTTCGGGGCGCTGTCGACCAGGACGGACGCGTGGTCCTCGCCGGTGCTGGAGATGATGGAGTTCGTGCTGACGACGGTCCCGGTGGAGCCGCCGTCCACCGTGACCACCGGCCCCTGCGCGCCATGGACGCTGGCCCGGGCGTAACGGACCCGCTCGGAACCGCCGGTGACCCGCACACCGGTGCCGCCGGTGCCGCTGACCCCGGTGAACGAGACGTCCCGCGCCCCGTCGGCCAGCACCACCGGCCGGCCGGCGGCCGCCTCGACCTCCAGGTACTCGAACACGACGTAGCGGGCGCCCCGGACGGTGAGGCCGCCGCCGGGGTGGGCGGAGGAGCCGATCACGGCGCTGCCGCCGTAGCCCGGCTCGTACGGCGACGGACCACGGAAGGTGATCGGCGACCCGGCCGTACCGGAGCGGGTGATCGTCAGATCGGTCTCCTCGTACTCGCCCCTGGCGATCTCGACCGTCTGTCCCGGCCCGGCCACCGCCGCCGCGGCGGCCACGTGGCAGTACGGGACGGCCCGGGTGCCGGGGCCGCCGTCGGCGCAGCCGGCCGAGGTGATGTCGACGTAGAGCGTGGTGACGGCGGCCTGCGCGCCGCCCGCGCCGACGGCCGGCGGGCCGACCGTCCCGAGCAGTGTCGCGCCGACGACCAGCGCGGTGCGAAGCCTGGTGCGAAGTCCGGTGCGGATGCTGGTTCGGATGCTGTGCATGGAACTCCCCCTGACGGGCCCGGTGCCGTGTCCCGTCCTCCGGTCCCGGTCGGCCCCGGAGGACGCACGGATGATGCCACGGACGGCCGCCCCCGAACCACGGAGGCCCGCACTCCACCCGCACGCCCCAGCGCAGCGGCCCCGCCACCGAGCACGAGCGCTCGGTGGCGGGGCCGCGAGGTGGGGCGGGCCGGGTGGGACCGGTCAGTAGCGCTCGACGCCGTAGCGGTCGACCACGAGGTGCAGCGGCGCGCCGCTGGCGTTGTAGAAGGTGACCTGGTCGCTGCCGTTCTTCATCGGCACCACGACCTGGTTGGCGACGGTGTCGCCGGGCGCGAAGTTGAGGACGGACGTGTCGTTCGGGCTGCCCGCCGAGTACGCCTTGAGATGCCCCTCGGCACCCGGCTCGGTCACGGTGACGTTCAGGGTCACGTCGGCCGGGTAGCTGCCCCAGGACGGGTAGACGGTGACGGAACCCCAGGCCGGAACGACAGCCGGCAAGCGGTACTGCGGGCGGCTCCAGTACTCCCGGGTGTCCATGATCCGCGACGGGCCGGAGGGGTAGTAGGCGGCCCGCCCGTCGGCGCCGTAGTGGCCGCTCAGGTCGGCGACCAGGTGCACCGTCCCGCCGGAGTGGTTGTAGAACGACACCTTGCCGTCCTTCACCGGCACCGTCACCAGGCCGGCGACGGTCCGGCCCGCCGTCCAGTTCAGGTTCGAGGTGTTCGGCGCGGCGTCACCGTGCGGGTAGACGGTCAGGTGCCCCTCCTGCTCCGGCTCGGTGACCGTCACGTTCATCGTCACGGCAGTGGCCCCGGCCGCGCCCGCGACCGGCAGCTCCAGCGTGCCGAAGGCCGGGACGGCCTGGACCTGCGGTACCCCGATCGGCTCCCGGGTGTCCAGCACCCGGACCGGGTCCTGCGGCTGGAAGAGGGCACCCTTGGTGCTGTAGTAGCCCGCCAGGTCCGCGATCACGTGCACGGTGCCGCCGGAGTGGTTGTAGAACGACACCTTGCCGTCCTTCACCGGCACCGTCACCTGGTTCGGGACCGTCCGGCCCGCGACCCAGTTCAGGGTGGAGGTGGTCGCCCTCTCGTCGATCATCGAGGAGGGACTCGACCAGGCGTAGCCGAACGGGCGTACCGCGAGGTCGCCGTCCCGCGTCGGCTCGGTCGCGGTGACGGTCATCGTCACGGCCGTCACACCGTCGGCCGGCACCCCGGCCACGCCCGTGACCGGCAGGTTGACCGTCTCCCCCGGCGCCACGGCCCGCGCCTGCGGGACCCCGATCGGCGCCCGGGTGTCCAGCAGCCGCACCGGGCCCACCGGCGTGTACGCGCTGCCGCCGGTCCGGTCCTCGTACGCGCCCCGGTCGCGGATTCCGCTGCCGGTACCGGTGTTGGGCACCGTCGGGTCGTCCTGCGCCGTGTTCCCCTTGAGGTCGACGGTCAGCATGCCGGGCGCGTTCTCGTCGGCCGAGTCGAACTGGTGCTTGGGCGCGTCGGGCCGGTTCCGCGCGTCCCTGGACGTGGGCTCGACGAAGTCGTGGGCGCCCTGTCCGCTGGCCGCCGTGAAGGCCGCCCGGTCCGTGTAGCCGGTGCCGGCCCAGTCGTAGGCGGCCGACCCGCTGCGCGAGTCGACCACGTTGTAGTCGAGCTTCAGACCGGCCGTGGCGCTCCGGTCGACGGTGATGCCGACGGCCGGGGTGCTCGCGTCGCAGCGGTCGCCGCGCTCGTTCACGGTGTTGATGACGTTGTTCTCGACCGTGGTGCCGGCGGAGGCACCGGTCAGGACGAGGCCCTTCGAGCAGTCCCCGAGGGTGTTGCTCACGACGACGGTGCCCGGGGCGCCGTCGACCCGGACGGAGCCGGCCGTGTTGGTGCTGAGCAGGGTCCCGGTCGAGCCGCCGTCCACCGTGATGTCGGAGAAGCCGCTGCGGACGGCACTGACCCGCTCGGAACCGTTGGTGACCCGCAGCGCCGGGCCGCCGGCCAGACCGACCTCCGAGAAGGACACGTCGCGCGAGCCGTCGACGAGCACGGCCGTGTTCTGCGGTCCGGTCAGAACCTTCAGCAGCTCGAACCGGACGTGCTGGGCCCCCTTGACGGTGAGCCCCCCGCCGGGCTTGTCGGAGGTGCCGAGGTAGGCCCAGCCCGAGTTGTACGGCGCGGGCTGTCCGGCCGTCGGGCCGCGGAAGGTGATGGGTGCCTCGGCCGTGCCCGAGTGGTCGACGGTCACGGGCTCGACGTAGGTGCCGTCGGCGATCTGGACCGTCTGGCCGGGCCGGGCCGCGGCGGCCGCGGCGGCCACCGTGCAGTAGGGCCGGGCCAGGGTGCCCGTGCCGTCGTCGGCGCAGGCGGCCTTGGCCGAGTTGTTGACGTAAAGAGTGGTGGCGGCCGCCTGCGCGCCGCTCGTCGCGACGGCCGGCAGGCCGACCGTTCCGAGCAGCGTCACGCCGACCGCAAGTGTCGTGCGAATTCTGGACATGGAACCCCCCTGACAGGCCGACGGCCTGACAACATGTCAATCCTCTGCACCCGGACAGGCCGAGGACGAACGGACGAACCCAAGGACGACCTTCGCGCCTTCACGGTTCCCCCGCCGAAAAGCCGGGGCGCCGGACCTGCCGGCGCCCCGTTCGTGGACCTCCTACCGCCCCGGGCGGACGGTGATGTCGGTGATCTCCGCGTCCCGGGAGGCGTCCAGCGCCGCCAGGACCGCCTTCGCCACCGACTCCGGCTCGATCCACTGGCCGGCGTCGTACACCCGGCCCTCCTGCTGGTGCACCTTGACCTGCATCGCGGTGGCAGTGCGGCCCGGGTACACCGAGGTGACCCGCACGCCGTTGCCGTGCTCCTCCAGCCGCAGCGAGTCGGCGAGGGCCCGCAGCCCGTGCTTGCTCGCCGCGTACGCCGACCAGTCGGCGCTCGCCCGCAGCCCGGCACCGGAGTTGACGAACACCACATGGCCCTTGGCCAGCCGCACCGAGGGCAGCAGCAGCCTGGTCAGCTCGGCGGGGGCGACCAGGTTGACGTTCAGGGTCTCCTGCCAGGCCTTGACCGGCAGTTCGCCGACCGGGGCCAGCTCGACCATGCCCGCCACGTGCAGCAGCGAGTCCAGCTCGACCGGCGGCGTCTGGTGCCCGAGGGCCCAGGAGAGCTTCGCCGGGTCGGCGAGGTCGCCGACCAGGGTCCGCGCGCCGGGGAAGCGCTCGCGCAGCTCGGCGGCGCGGCGGGCGTCGCGGGCCAGCAGCCAGAGCTCGTCCCCGCGCTCGGCGAGACGGGTGGCGAGGACGGCGCCGATGCCGGAGCCGGCGCCAGTGATCAGATGAGAGGCCATGACCGTGATCCTCTCAGCCCTTGAGCTGTTCGAAGACCTGGGCCGGGGCGTCGGCGAAGGTGATCAGCTCGCCCAGCGGGCGGGGCAGGAAGCCCTCGGCCTCCATCCGCTCCAGCTGGGTGCGCAGCCCCGCGTAGAAGCCCTCGGTGTCCAGCACCACCACCGGCTTGTCGTGCAGCGCGTGCTTCTTCAGCTCCAGCACCTCGGTCACCTCGTCCAGGGTGCCCAGCCCGCCGACCAGGACCACCACCGCGTCCGCGCGCATCAGCAGCTGCGCCTTGCGCTCGGCCAGGTCGGCGGTGGTGACCAGCTCGTCGGCCCCGTCGTACGCCTTGTGCTTCAGGAACTCGACGGAGATGCCGACCAGCCGCCCCCCGGCAGCCTTCACCCCGTCGGCGAGCAGCCCCATCAGCCCGGCGTTCGACCCGCCCCACACCAGGGTGTGCCCGCCCTCCCCGAGCAGCCGGGCGAACTCGGCGGCGGGGGCCGAGTAGCGGTCGTCGAGCGAGTACGCGGAGCAGAAGACGCAGATATTCATAGTGCTTCCCGGTCTATCACGCCCCCGCACCCCCGCTCACCGGGTTTGTCCGCCGCCTCAGTCCTTGTACGGGACGAGCACCGCCAGGTCCAGCGTGAAGCCGAACGGCTCCGGAATGCCGATCCCGTCACCGAACTTCCGGTCCGTGCGGGTGTGGTAGCGGTCGTGGTCGGGCTCGGAGAACAGCGTCACCGTCCGCTCGCGCGGGTCCACGATCAGGTAGAGCGGGATCTGCATCACGGCGTAGTCGTGCAGCTTCACGCCACGCCCTCCAGGCGACTCGCGACCGTCAGCCGAGCAGTTGCCGCCCGTCATGGGACCGCGTGGCCGGTGCGGCACTGTCCCGGAGCGCATCCAGCACTCGCACCGCGTACACCTCGGCCATGCGGTCGGACACCTCGGCCGGTGCGAGCCAGGCGACGGCGGTCGACTCCTCCGAGAGCCGCTCGCTCCCGCTCTCCGGTCGGCAGCGGAACACCAGGGCGACGATTCCGCGGTTCACGTTCTTGTAGACGCCGGTCAGCCGCTCCACGCCGACCTTGATCCCGGTCTCCTCGAACACCTCGCGCCGGACGCCGTCCTCGACCGCCTCCGTCAGCTCCAGCACTCCGCCCGGCGGCTCCCAGGTCCCGTTGTCGGCCCGCCTGATCGCCAGCACCCGGCCGTCCTCCCGCACCACCACCCCGGCGACGGACACCGAGTGGAGCGGCGTTGACCGGCGATTCCCGGTGCGGTCACTCATGCGCTGGAGCATACGACCCCCGACCCACCTGGGCATGTCGGTCCGAGAGGACACCCAGGACGGCGACCAGACCTGCGGCAAGACGGTCCGCAGGGGTGGGCTCGTCGGGGGCCTGCGCCGACCGGTGGGACGCCAGGCGGGCGGCGAGCCAACCCGGGGAGGCCCAGCCGGCCTCGATGGCCGTGGCAGTGACCCGGCGCAGCAGGTCGTCACTCGGGACGGCGCGGGCGGACTCCTGGAGGCCGGGCGGCAGGTGCTCGGTCATCCGCTCCCAGCCCGTGGGGTCGGGCGGTGCGGGCTGCTCGCTCGCGCGCGAAGTGGTACCTGTCACCACAACAGCAACCATCTTCTCTGCCTGGTAAGGGACTTCCTGGTTGAATCCGCACGTGCGGAGCTTCGAGCCTTCACGTGCGGACTTGCCCGAATCCGCACGTGCGGACCTCTTCTCGCCGCAGCGCGGTTGCGGCAGCAGCACGCGCGGACCTGACCGACTCCGCGCGTGCGGACTTACCCGCGTCGCAGCGGAGCTGCTCCTGCTTGACACGCCGGGCGTCGGCACGCAGGACGGCGAGGGCGGCGTCCCAGTCGGGGACGCCGCCCAGGGGCATGGTGACGGCGTAGCCGCGCACCCGGACGGAGAGGTAGGCCGCCTGGGCGGCGGCCGCCTCCGGTCGGCTGTTGAGCATCACCCGGGCGTTGTCGAGACCCGCGACGAGAGCGTGGTGCATCCGGGTGGCGACGCCTCGGCGGCGCCACCCGGGCCGGACCGCCAGCTCGAAGAGGCCGAACGTGCGCTTCCCGTCCTCGTGCCGGAGCTCGCTCGACACCGGGTCGGTCAGGGTGTCCCACCACCGGGTGGTCGCCGACAGCGGGTACCCGTACGCCATCCCCACGACCACGTCGCCATCGAACGCGATCGCCGCCCGGAAGCCCCGCCGACGTACCTGGGAGCGGAACCGCCGAAACGCCCGCTCCACGTCGGCCAGCCCCTCGCCGTAGGGAGGCTCAGCGAAAGCTTCCGCGAACACCTCCCTCAGCTGGCACTCAACCGCCGCTGACTGCGGGCCGTCGACAAGACGAACCAGCTCCGTGGTTCCAGTGGGCCGCCGATTCAACCGACTATTCCCCGAGTGCGTGGCGGAGCCAGTCGAGCGAGTCGGTTGCCAGGATCGCTTCGGCCAGGTCGTTGGCGGTCTTCGTGGTCAACCGCCTGCGGCTGTTGTCGATCCACCGCTGGGCGTTCTCGTAGCCCTGGGCCAGGTACTCGACGCCTTGGATCATGCACTCCAGCTTGTCGGCATCCCTGGCGCAGACCGCTTCGGGGGATTCCTTGGCCTCGTACTCGGCGACGAGGTCCCGCACTGTCGATGCCAGGACCTCCGGCATGCCCGCGACCTGGTCGGCCGTGACCGCCTCCGCATCGGCGCTGGTTGCGTACTTCTTCCCGACGTAGTTCACGTCGCCGGTCCGCGTCTCCGCGACGTCGTGCCAGGTGGCGAGGAACGCGGCCCGCGCGGGGTCCGCGCCTTCGAGCTTGGCGATGATCGACGCGAGGAGCGAGGTCCGCCAGGAGTGCTCGGCAACCGACTCGGGATCGCGGACGCCGGCCATCCACCAGCCGGTGCGCTTGGTGTGCTTGAGCGTCCCGGCCTCGAACAGGAATCGCGCCACCGGGGACAGATCGTCGGACACCCTCGGACTCCTCTCACGCCTCGGCGAGGCGAATTGCGTAACGAACGCTTTCGAGCTCACGCCGCGCCCGCGTCGAAACCTCAGCGCTATCCAACATCACGGGAAGCCGTTCGCGCAGGACAGTTGTCGCCACTCCCGAGCGCAGCAGGTTCGGCCGCACCTGGAGCAGGGACCACACCGTGTGGATGTTCAGATCGAGGTAGCCGTGGTCGACGCTCAGACCGTTGGCCAGGTGCGAAAGCAGCTTGTGTCCGGGCCAGGGAGCCGGCGTCGAGTCCACGATGAACCCGTCGGAGAGTTCAAGCGGAAGCTCACCCAGCCAGTACGCCCAGTAGTTGAGGTTCGCAGCTGCGCCGGCGTCATCGGCAAGAGCAGTGTCGATGAAGTAAGCCAGACGGTCCTGATCACCGTGTCGAGCACAGACCATGGCAACAGAGCGCAGGTTGAGCCAGTTGCTCAGCCAATCGCGCGGCCTTTCAGTTCGCTGCTGATGGGCGAGCCACGAGCCGGTGTCGTCACGGTCGTCGAGGCCGGCAAGGTAGAGCGCCTGGCGGCGGAGCAGAAACTGATCGCTTCCGCGAGACTCCTCAGCGGTGCGCCTCATGTTGGCGAAGAAGCGGGCACGTTCGGCTCCGGAGAGCTCCGGTCCGGCTGGTGCAGGCCCTCGCCGTGATCGGGCGGGTGCTGGAAGCTCACGAATACCTCGGGGGGCTTGGCCGTTGAGCGGCCATGCCAGGACCTCGGCGAGGTCACGCTGCATCACCATCGATCCAAGCGGTCCTGCCGTCACCGGCGCCTCGCCTTCGAGCGCACCAGCGAGGAGCACATCCGCTTCAAGAGCGCGTTCAAAGATGTGGAGAAGAGTAGCTGCAGCACCCAGTTGCATGAGCCGGTGCCGGGTCGTGAGCATCTGTCCGACGGGCACGGCAGTGAGCGGCCTACGACCGCTCTCCCATCCCGCGATGGTGTCCGCCGAGACTCCGAGTTGCTCCGCGAATCCTTCCTGAGTGTGGCCCTGTTGCTCGCGTACCACCCGCAGGACGTACCCGGAGACAACCCCCGAGCGTGGGCGACACGAACTTTGCCGACTGGCAGTCAGGGTTTGAATCGACCTGGATCGCACAGGAACCCCCACCTTCGGGAGATCACACCGATGTACTCGTACCCACAGTCACTGCACGTTCTGATTTCGAACTTCTACCGTCGTAGTCGTCCCGGTCGAGGCTAGCCGGAGGCCCCCGTGAGGTGCCTCCCTCTTCCCCGAACGGGTGACGGAGAGTTCGTCGTATTTTCCCCTCGGAGGTGCCGCGATGGGTCCAATCCCCCTCCCCGGGGCAAGCACGCCGGAGTGCGAGGAGCCAACCAGCAAGTCGCAACCCTGCCCTCAGACTCCGATCGGTGCGAAGCGGGTCGCGTGGGCGGTTGATCGGGCGCCTAATGCCGTCCCCACCCTCCGCAGGAATGCCGTCGAGGTCATTCGCTCGTGGGGGCTCGACCCGGACGACGACCAGGTGTTCGCCACAGTTCTGGTCCTCACCGAGTTGGTGACCAACGCGAGCCGGCACGGACGGCCCGCTCTCGGGCTGATCGATGTCGACATGTGGCTCGACGGCGACCGCGTCATCGTTGCGGTCACGGACAGCGTCGCCGAGGTCCCGGTCATGCGTAAGGCTGGCTTCGGTGACGAGTCCGGGCGGGGCCTTGAGCTGATCAACGCCTACGCCGAATCGACGGGCTACGAGCCCAACGCCGTTGGCAAATGCGTGTGGGCCGTGATCGGCCCCGTTCCGACCCCCGATCCCGTACGGGTATGGGCTGCCTACGGGGTGTCGGTGGCGGCCGCGCTGCATGTGGTGGCGGCTGCTGTGGTGCTGATCAACCGCGTCCGCTGAACTCCCGCCCGCGCCGCCGGGTCGGCGGCGCGGGCGGGATCGACAACCTCGCTTTCCCCCGACTCGAAAGGAGTGCCGCTGTGTCCACGCCCGAACCGAGGCCGCCCCGGCCGAAGCCGGCGAACCCGCCGACGCCCCGGCCGCCGGAGCGGTAGCGCCGCAGCCGACGGCAGGGCAGCAGTGCCCGGCGACAAACACACATCAGGAACGAGAGAAGGGAACACCCATGGCATGGGGAACCGGTAACGGCGGAAGCTCCGGCGACGGGAAGCACGGCGGGGCCAAGGACTTCAGCAAGGACAAGCCGTCGAAGGACGGCTCGCGACCGGCACCGGAGCCGAAGCACAAGGGCGGCGAGAAGAAGTGACGCGCCCCCGGCACGAGGAGCAGGCCGCCTTGCGCGGCCTGCTCCGCTCCGTCACCGGCGAGCTCGGGCACGAGATCCCGGACGAGTGGGTGGAGGCGCTCGCCGCCGTCCCCCGGCACCGGTTCGTCCCGGACCTGATCTGGGTCGGCGAGGACAACGAGCCGCTGAACCGCGCCGACGATCCCGCCGGTTGGCTGAGCGCCGCCTACGCGAACGCGCCCGTGGTCACGCAGGTGAACGACGGGGCCGAGCCGGTGGACGGTGAGGTATGGCCGTCGTCGTCGGCATCGATGCCGTCGGTCGTCGTCCGCATGCTCCAGGACCTCGATGTCCACGAGGGCATGAAGGTGCTGGAGATCGGGAGCGGCACCGGCTGGAACGCGGGCCTCCTCGCCCACCGCCTCGGCGACACCCGGGTGACCACGATCGAGGTGGACGCGCAGGTGGCCACCGCTGCCCGGACCGCGCTCGCGCGGTCCGGGCTCCACCCCGAGGTGGTCTGCGCCGACGGTGGCGCCGGATGGCCCCCGGGTCGACCGTTCGACCGGATCATCTCCACCTGCGCCGTGAACCGGGTACCGACCGCATGGCTCGATCAGATGCGTCCGGGCGGCGTCCTCCTCACACCGTGGGACAACCCCTGGATCGGCTGGGGGACCCTCCGCCTGACGGTGCGCGACGGACGTGCGGAGGGCTGGTTCCTGCCGTACGGCGCGTTCATGCTGATGCGCGGCCACCGTTCCGGCCTGCGGATCTTCCGTGACGTGGTGCGGGATGAGCACGTACCGGACGAGTCGGTGACCGAGCTGGACCCGTGGACGGTGGCCGGGCAGGACGACGATGCCCAGTTCGCCATCGGCTCCCGTCTCGGGGACGTCTGGCACGCCCGCCAGCATGACCCGGACGTCGACGGGGTCGCGGTTCGGCTCTGGCTCGCCACCACCGACGCGTCCTCCTGGGCCGCCGTCGACTGGGACGGCTCCGAGGACACCAAGCGCTTCACCGTCTGGCAGTACGGCCCACGTCGGCTCTGGGAGGAGGTGAAAGAGGCCCACCGCTGGTGGGAGGAGCACGGCCGGCCCGGGGCGGAGCGGTTCGGGCTGACGATGACCGCGGGTCGGCAGTGGGTGTGGCTGGACGGTCCCGCCAACCCTGTCGTCCTCAGACGTTGACGGCCGGGCGTTCCGTGGTGGCGATGGTGGCGGAGCCGACGACGCGGGTGCCGTCGTAGAGGACGACGGCCTGGCCGGGGGCGATGCCGCGGGCGGGGGTGTCGAGGTCGACGCGGAGGGTGTCGTCGGTGACCGAGGCGCTGACCGGGACCTCCTCGCCGTGGGCGCGCAGCTGGGCGGTGTAGCGGCCGTCGGCCAGGGGCTCGGTGCCGCACCAGCGGGGGCGGATCGCGGTGAGGCCGGTGACGTCGAGGCCCTCGACCGGGCCGACGGTGACGGTGTTGTTCACCGGCGAGATGTCCAGTACGTAGCGCGGCTTGCCGTCGGCGGCCGGGCGGCCGATCCGCAGGCCCTTGCGCTGGCCGATGGTGAAGCCGTAGGCGCCGTCGTGCTCGCCGAGCTTGGTGCCGTCGACGTCCAGGATGTCGCCGGTGGCGGTGCCGAGGTGGCGGGCCAGGAAGCCCTGGGTGTCGCCGTCGGCGATGAAGCAGATGTCGTGCGAGTCGGGCTTCTTGGCGACGGCCAGGCCGCGCCGCTCGGCCTCCTCGCGGATGACGTCCTTGGTGGTGTCGCCGAGCGGGAAGAGCGAGTGGGCGAGCTGGTCGGCGTCGAGCACACCGAGCACGTAGGACTGGTCCTTGGCCGCGTCGACGGCCCGGTGGAGTTCGCGGGCGCCGTCCGGCCGGTCGACGATCCGGGCGTAGTGGCCGGTGCAGACGGCGTCGAAGCCGAGGGCGACCGCCTTGTCCAGCAGCGCCGCGAACTTGATCTTCTCGTTGCAGCGCAGGCACGGGTTGGGGGTGCGCCCGGCCGCGTACTCGGCCACGAAGTCGTCGATGACGTCCTCGCGGAAGCGCTCGGCGAGGTCCCAGACGTAGAACGGGATGCCGATCACATCGGCGGCGCGGCGGGCGTCCCGGGAGTCCTCGATGGTGCAGCAGCCGCGCGCGCCGGTGCGGAAGGACTGCGGGTTGCTGGACAGGGCCAGGTGCACACCGGTCACCTCGTGGCCTGCCTCGACCGCGCGGGCCGCGGCGACGGCGGAGTCCACCCCGCCGGACATCGCCGCGAGCACACGCAGGCGGCCGGTGGGGGACGGAGCGGTCGGGGCACCCGGGAAGTCAGTCATGATGACAACAAGCGTACGTGGTGCCGCCCGGCATTCCGCCGGGGTTCCGGCTCAGCGCCGGACGGCCTTCCCGCTCGGCACCGGACGGCCTTCCCGCTCAGCGCCGGACGGCCGCGAGACCGGCGTTGCGGGCGCGCTGGACGGCCGGGGCGATGGCCTCCGCGAGGGCGGTGACATCGTCGCGGGTGGAGGTGTGGCCGAGCGAGAAGCGCAGCGAGGCCCGGGCGAGCAGCGGGTCGACGCCCATCGCCAGCAGCACGTGGCTGGGCTGCGGGACGCCGGCCGAGCAGGCCGAGCCGGTGGAGCACTCGATGCCCCGGGCGTCGAGCAGCATCAGCAGCGCGTCGCCCTCGCAGCCGGGGAAGGAGAAGTGCGCGTTGGCGGGCAGCCGCCCCTCCCCCGCCGGGTCGCCGTTGAGCACCGCGTCCGGGACGGCGGCGAGCACGCTCGCGACCAGTTCGTCCCGCAGCCCGCCGAGGGCGAGGGCGTGCTCCTCGCGGCGTTCGACGGCGATGGCCGCGGCGGCCGCGAAGCCGGCGGCGGCGGGCGCGTCCAGGGTGCCGGAGCGGACGTCGCGCTCCTGGCCGCCGCCGTGCAGCAGCGGGACGGGCGTCGCGCCGCGCGACAGCAGCAGCGCGCCGATGCCGAACGGGCCGCCGATCTTGTGGCCGGTGACGGTGAGCGCGGTGAGTCCGGAGCCGGCGAAGGAGACCGGCACCTGGCCGAGCGCCTGCACCGCGTCGGCGTGCATCGGGATGCCGTACTCGGCGGCGACGGCGGCGAGTTCGGCGACCGGCTGGACGGTGCCGACCTCGTTGTTGGCCCACATGACGGTGACCAGCGCGACCGAGGCGGGGTCGCGTTCGATCGCCTCGCGCAGCGCCGCCGGGTGCACCCGGCCGAGCGCGTCCACCGGCAGGTAGTCGACGGTGGCGCCCTCGTGCTCGGCGAGCCAGTGCACGGCGTCCAGCACCGCGTGGTGCTCGACGGGGCTGCACAGCACCCGGGTGCGGGCCGGGTCGGCGCCGCGGCGGGCCCAGTACAGGCCCTTGACCGCCAGGTTGTCGGACTCGGTGCCGCCGCCGGTGAGGACGATCTCGCTGGGCCGGGCGCCGAGCGACTCGGCGAGCGACTCGCGGGCCTCCTCGACCACCCGGCGGGCCCGGCGGCCGGCCGCGTGCAGGGAGGAGGCGTTGCCGACGACCCCCAGGTGTGCCGTCATCGCGGCGATCGCCTCGGGCAGCATCGGCGTGGTCGCCGCATGGTCCAGGTATGGCATAACCATGCGATTGTAGTGGCCCTCCGGCCTGCACCGGACCGGCGTGTCCGGCACGGCCGGGAGCACCGCACCGATCCGGCCACCGGACGGCGGTCACCGGGGCGGTGCCCCTCGGGGCAGCCCCGGTACGGGATTCGGCCCCCGAACGGTTAGCCTGACGGCCACCAGCACGCGGCCGGACGGCCATCGCCACGCGGCCCGACGGCCATCACCACCCGGCAGGACGGCCACCACCACCCGGCGCGAAGGCCACCGCCACGCGGCCCGGCCGGAACCAGGAACGGGGGAGCGCAATGTCGCAGTCGGTCGATCGGGCGCTGACCCTGCTCGGCTCGCTCGGCGACGGACCGGTGACCCTGGAGCAGGCCGCCGGCTCGATCGGGGTGCACAAGTCCACCGCCCTGCGGCTGCTGCGCACCCTGGAGGAGCACGGCTTCGTGCACCGGCTGTCCGACCGCCGCTACCGGCTCGGCGGCCGGGTGCTGTCGCTGGCCCAACGGGCGCTCCAGGAGATCGACGTCCGGCAGGTCGCCGCCCCGTACCTGGCCGCGCTGAACGAGCGCTGCGGCTGCACCGTGCAGCTGGCCGTGCTGCAGGACGACGAGGTGCTGTACCTGGACGAGCTGGCCGGCCGCTGGAGCACCGATCCGGGCCGGCCGACCCGGATCGGGCGGCGGGCGTCGGCCGCCGGGACGGCGATCGGCCGGGTGCTGCTGGCCGGGCTGCCCCCGACCGGTGCGACGGCGAGCAGTGCGACGGCAACCGGTGCGGCGGCGAGCGGTGCGGCGGCGGACACCCTGGCCGCCGAACTGGCGGCGGTGCGCCACCGGGGCTGGGCGGCGGAGTCGGCCGAGCACCGGGAGGCGGTCACCTGCGTGGCGGCACCGGTGGCGGGCAGCGACGGGCGGGCGGTCGCGGCCTGCGCGATCTCGGCGCCGGCCGACCGGATGCCGTCGGCCGAGCTGCTGCGGCTGGTGCCGGAGCTGCTCTGCACCGCGGAGGCGGTCTCGCTGGCGTACGGCGGCTCGCCTACTCCTCGCTGGTGCGAGAACCGTTGCGGTGCCAGGCCCGCGGCGCGCGCCAGCCGTACTTGAGGGCGAGCATCCGCAGGATGAACGCGGTCAGCGCGGCGGCGGTGCCGGTGGCGGCGGTGAGGCTGTCGAGGGCGATCAGCACGGCGACCAGGGCGGCGCCGACGAGGGCCGGCACGGCGTAGATCTCGCGGTCCCAGCGCAGCAGCGAGGGGAGTTCGCCGGCCAGGACGTCGCGCATCACCCCGCCGCCGGCGGCGGTCACCATGCCGAGGGCGACCGAGGAGACCGCGCCGAGCCCGTAGTCGTGGGCCTTGGCGGTGCCGGTGACGCAGAACAGGCCGAGGCCGAGCGCGTCGAGGGTCTGCACGGCGCGGTTGATCCGCTCGACCTCGGGGTGCAGGAAGAAGACCACCAGCCCGGCGAGCAGCGGGGTGACGAAGTAGCCGAGGTTGCTGAACGCGGCGACCGGGGTGGCGCCGATGACGAGATCGCGCATCACGCCGCCGCCGAGCGCGGTGACCTCGGCGAGGACGCAGATGCCGAAGATGTCCATGTTCTTGCGGACGGCGAGCAGCCCTCCGGAGAGGGCGAAGACGAAGATGCCGACGAGGTCCAGCGACTGCTGCACGTCGGAGGGGAAGATCTGCGAGGTCACCGCACCAGTGTGACCCGGCCGGTCCTCCCCTCCGACCGCCCGGTCAGGCGGAGGCCGGCGCCCCGGCGCCGGTGACGGCGTTCTCCGGGAAGTGGCAGGCCACCTGGTGGCCGGCCGTCGCCGCGACGAGCGGCGGCTCCTGGCTCGCGCAGATCTCCTGGGCCTTCCAGCAGCGGGTGCGGAAGCGGCAGCCGCTGGGCGGGTTGATCGGCGAGGGCACGTCGCCCTTGAGCAGGATCCGCTCGCGCCCGCCGCGCTGGCGCCGGCGCGGGTCGGGCACCGGGACGGCCGACATCAGCGCGGTGGTGTACGGGTGCATCGGGCTGCGGTAGAGCGAGTCCCGGTCGGCGATCTCGACGATCTTGCCGAGGTACATCACGGCGACCCGGTCGGAGACGTGCCGGACCACCGAGAGGTCGTGCGCGATGATCAGGTAGGTCAGGCCGAGTTCCCGCTGGAGGTCGTCGAGCAGGTTGACCACCTGGGCCTGGATGGAGACGTCCAGGGCGGAGACCGGCTCGTCGGCGACGATCATCCGGGGCCGCAGGGCGAGCGCCCGGGCGATGCCGATGCGCTGGCGCTGGCCGCCGGAGAACTCGTGCGGGTAGCGGTTGTAGTGCTCGGGGCTGAGCCCGCACAGCTCCAGCAGTTCCTGGACGGCCTTCTTGGTCCCGCCCTCGGGCTCGGCCTTCTGCAGCCGGAACGGCGCGCCGACGATGGTGCCGACGGTGTGCCGCGGGTTCAGCGAGGAGTACGGGTCCTGGAAGATCATCTGGATGTCGCGGCGCAGCGGTCGCATCGCCCCGACGCCCAGGTGGGTGATGTCGGTGCCCTCGAACTCGATCGTCCCGGCGGTCGGCTCGTCGAGCCGGGTGACCAGCCGGCCCATGGTCGACTTGCCGCAGCCGGACTCGCCGACGACGCCCAGGGTCTCACCGGCGTTGACCGTGAAGTCGATGCCGTCGACCGCCCGGACGGCGCCGGTCTGGCGCCGCATCAGGCCGCTGTGGATGGGGAAGTGCCGGGTCAGGCCGGTCACCCGGAGCAGCGGCTGCCGATCCGGGGCGGGCGCCGGCGCGGGGATGGTCGCCGCCTGGGTGTCCGTCATCGGTTCTCTCCAGAAAGGTGGTACGAGTCCGGGCTCACAGCCGGGGCGCGATCTCTTCGGTGAAGATGCGGTGCCGCTCGGAGAGCGCGAGGTGGCAGGCCGCGTGGTGGCCGGGCGCGACCTCGGTGAGCCCCGGGGTCTCCTCGGTGGAGCGCCCGCCGGTCAGCGCCGCGTAGGGGCAGCGCGGGTGGAAGGCACAGCCGGACGGCACGTTGATCAGGCTGGGCGGGGTGCCCTTGACCGGGACGAGCCGCTCCTGGAGCTCCCGGTCGAGGCGCGGCATCGAGCCCAGCAGGCCCCAGGTGTAGGGGTGTTCCGGCGAGTCGAAGAGGGTCTCGGCCGGGCCGCGCTCGACGCACTTGCCGCCGTACATGACGAGGATGTCGTCGGCGAGCTCGGCGACCACCCCGAGGTCGTGGGTGATGATGATGACGGCCGAGCCGAACTCCTCCTGGAGGTCCCGGATGAGGTCCAGGATCTGCGCCTGCACGGTGACGTCCAGGGCGGTGGTGGGCTCGTCGGCGATCAGCAGCGAGGGGTCGTTGACCAGGGCCATGGCGATCATGGCGCGCTGGCGCATGCCGCCGGAGAACTGGTGCGGGTAGTCGTCGACCCGGCGGTCGGGCTGCGGGATGCCGACCCGGTCGAGCATCTCGACGGCGCGGGCGCGGGCCTGCTTCTTGTTCGCCTGCGGGTGGTGCACCCGGTAGGCCTCGACGATCTGCTGCCCCACCGTGTAGTAGGGGTGCATCGCGGTCAGCGGGTCCTGGAAGATCATCGCCATCTGGCGGCCGCGCAGTTCCCTGACCCGGTCCGGCCCGGCCGCGACGAGGTCCTCGCCGTCGAGCCGGATCTCGCCGGTGATCCGGGCCCGCTTGGAGCGGTGCAGGCCCATGATGCCGAGCGAGGTGACGGACTTGCCGGAGCCGGACTCGCCGACGATGCCGAGGGTGCGGCCCTTGGCCAGGTCGAAGCTGACCCCGTCGACGGAGCGGACCAGGCCGTCGTCGGTGTCGAAGTGGATCCGCAGGTCCCGGACGGAGAGGTACGGGTCCCCTCCGGCCGGGGCGGCCGCGCGGGCCGGGGTCTTCTGGAGCTCGGTCACGACAGCCTCACTCGGGGGTCGACAGCGGCGTACAGGAGGTCAACCACGAGGTTGCAGAGGACGATGAAGAAGGCGGCGAGCAGCGTGGTGCCGAGGATCTTCGGCAGGTCGTTGTCGGAGATCGCCTGGACGGCGAACTGGCCGACGCCCTGGAGCGAGAAGACCTGCTCGGTGATCAGCGCACCGCCGAGCAGCAGACCGAGGTCCATGCCGAAGATGGTGACGATCGGGGTGAGCGCGGCGCGCAGTCCGTGCCGGGTGACGACCTTGCGCTCGGCCAGGCCCTTGGCCCGGGCGGTGCGGATGTAGTCCTCGCTCATCGTCTCCAGCATTCCGGCGCGGGTGAGCCGGGCGTAGAGCGCGGAGTAGAGGAAGGCCAGCGAGATCCAGGGCAGGATCAGGTTGCGGGCCCACATCAGCGGGTCGTCGGTGAAGTTGACGTACTGCAGGTTGTCCAGGATCGGCCACTCGTAGCTGAACACCGTGAGCAGCAGCGCGCCGGTGAAGAAGACCGGCAGCGAGACGCCGGCGAGCGCGATGCCCATCGAGATCCGGTCGAAGATCGAGCGCGGCCTGAGGGCGGAGACGACGCCGGTGGCGACGCCGGAGACCAGCCAGAGCGTGGCCGCGCCGATGGCGAGCGACAGCGTGACCGGGATCCGCTTGGACAGCTCGGGCCAGACCTCCAGGTGGTTCTTGAAGGAGTAGCCGAAGCAGGGCACGTGGCAGGTGGCCGGTTCCGGTCCGAACTTGTATTCGGCGCCGCTGACCAGCCCCTTGAGGAAGTTCCAGTACTGGGTGTACAGCGGCTGGTCGAGGCCGAGGTTCTTCTTGACCGCCGCGATCGCGTCGGGAGAGGGGTTCTTCCCGATGTACTGGGTGGCCAGCTGGTCGACCGTCTCGCC
This sequence comes from Streptomyces sp. XY431, assembly GCF_001279805.1. Lineage (NCBI taxonomy): Bacteria > Bacillati > Actinomycetota > Actinomycetes > Kitasatosporales > Streptomycetaceae > Streptomyces > Streptomyces sp. XY431. The sequence goes on along the minus strand of NZ_LGDO01000058.1, from coordinate 38,202 downwards.
GGCGAGGCGCGGGAGCAGGAAGAAGATCGCGAAGGTGACCGCGCTGACGACCAGCAGCAGCACCGCCGCGGCGAGGATCCTGCGGATGATGTAGGCAAACACAGTTGGTCGGCTCCGGCCGCCCGCCGCCGTCCGGGGTCCTCCGGACGGCGGCGGGCCTGCCGCTGCCTTCACCTGCCTTCAGGGATGCGGAGCCAGGCTCTTACTTGGTGGTGCCGATGTTCAGGTAGTCGTACTCACCCGAGAAGGCCGGCGTGGACGCGAGGTTGGTGGCGTTGTCCGGGCGGTACAGGAAGACCTTGAAGTCGGTCAGCGGGACGTAGACCGCCTGCTCCATGACCTTCTTGTCGATGTCGCCGTAGATCTTCTCGCGGGCCGCGCGGTCCGGGTTGGTGGCGGCGTCGTCGAGCAGCTTGTTGACCGCCGGGTCGTTCAGCGAGGCCAGGTTGCTGTTGCCGGAGGCCTTGATCGCGCGGCCGTCGACGATCTGCTGCAGGAAGCCGTAGCCGGTCGGCCAGTCGGCGCCCCACTGCATCATCATCAGACCGATGTTGTGCTCCTTGGCGAACTTCGGAGCGCCGGCGCTGTCGGCCAGGTACTTGCCCTGCGGGAACTGCTGGATCTCGGCGTTGATGCCGACCTTCTTCAGCGCGGCCTGGATCGAGGTGGCCGCGGCGACCTCGGTGGCGCGCTCGGTGCGGGCGGAGAGCACGGTGGTGATGCTGTCCTTGCCACAGGCCTTCAGCGCGGCCTTGGCCTTGGCCTCGTCACCCTTGTTGTCCTTGGTCTCCCAGACGTTGAAGTCCTGGTGGCCCGGGATGTCGGGCGGGAGCACGGTGTTGGCGACCTGGCCGCGGACGGGGCCGCCGAGCGCGGTCTGCACCGAGACCTTGTCGACCGCGTACTGGACGGCCTTGCGGCACTCGATGTTGTCGAACGGCGCGACATCGGTGTTGATGGCCATGTAGACCAGACGGCCGCCGTAGGCGTTGTCGGTGTTGGCCTTCAGCTTCGGGTTCTGCAGGATCTGCGCCTGGGTCTGCGGGTCGACACCGCCACCCACCAGGTCGACCTGGGCGTTGCCGGCCAGCAGGTCCTTGTCGATGGTGGCCTGGTCGATGTTCATCCGGAGCACGATCTTGTCCGGCAGCTGCTTGCGGATCGGGTCGGTGCTCGGGTCCCAGTTGGTGTTCGGGACCAGGACGGCCTGCTTGCCGTCCTCGTAGGACTCGAACTTGAAGGAGCCGGAGGAGACGATCTTCTTGACGTACTCGGCACCGGTGTCCTTGGCCTGCGGGACCGGGACCGTCTGCGGGGCGCTGACCAGGTAGTCGAAGTCGGCGAAGGCGTGCGTCAGGTGGAAGACGATGGTGGTGTCGTCCGGGGTCTCGATCGACTTCAGGTCGCCGGTCTTGTCCTTGTACGGACCCTCGTACGGCGTGGGGTTGTCGACCAGCAGCTCCTTGAAGTACGTCGGGCCGTTGGAGTTCACGTCCGGCGCGAAGTTGGAGCGCTCGACGGCGTACTTGACGTCCTTCGAGGTGATCGGGGTGCCGTCGTCGTACTTCAGGCCCTTGCGCAGCTTGTACGTCCAGCTCAGGCCGTCGGCGCTGACCTGGCCGAGCGACTCGGCGAGGTCCGGGACGAGCTTGTTGCCCGCCTCGCCGGCGCCCGGCTGGAAGGTGGTGAGCGGACGGCCGTACAGACGCGAGAAGTTGTAGATGTACGCGTAGTACGTGTTGCCCGGGTCGAGCGAGTCGGGGGTGCCCTTCATCTCGAAGGTCACCGTCCCGCCCTTCTTGTCCGAGGCGTTGACGATGCCCTTGGTGGCCGCGTTGGCACCGGTGCCGCCGGCGGCCTCGGTGGCGGAGCCGGAGGCGGTGGACTTGGCGTCGGTGCTCTTCGCGCTGGACGAGCAGCCGGTGACGACCAGGACCGCGGCTGCGGCCGTGGCGGTCAGTGCGACGGTACGGGACCTACGCATGGGTGAGATCAACCCCTTGAGGAAGTGTTGGCCGAACGAGGGATCCTGACGCGGCGTCAGTTGCTCTTGGGATCGAGGGCGTCACGCAGCCCGTCGCCGAGCAGGTTGAAGGCGAGTACGGTGACGAAGATCGCCACACCGGGGACCACCATGTACTGGGGGTCCACCTGGTAGTACCGGATCGCGTCCTGGAGCATGCCGCCCCAGGAGGCCTGTGGGGGCTGGATGCCCACGCCGAGGAAGCTCAGCCCGGCCTCGAAGAGGATGTTGGTCGGGATCAGCAGGGTCGAGTAGACCAGGATCGGACCGACCAGGTTGGGCAGGAGCTCCTTGAAGAGGATGAACGGCCCGCGGGCGCCGAGGCTCCGGGCCGCGTAGACGAACTCGCGCTCGCGCAGCGAGAGGGTCTGACCGCGCACGATCCGGCCCATGTAGGGCCAGTTGAAGAAGCCGATCACGAAGATCAGCACCATGATGTGCAGCGGGAGGCCGTGCAGGCCGAACGCGCCGCCCTGCAGCGAGGTCGAGATCGCGATCGCGAACAGCAGCAGCGGGAAGGCGAGGAAGACGTCCATCACCCGGCTGATCAGGGTGTCCACCCAGCCGCCGTAGTAGCCGGCCATGATGCCGAGCACGGTGCCGATGGTGTTGGACAGCACGGTCGCGCCGAAGGCGACCAGCAGGGAGACCCAGGAGCCCTCGATGACGCGGGTCAGCAGGTCACGGCCCTGCAGCGGGTCGACGCCGAGCGGGTGGTCCCAGCTCATGCCACCCCAGTCGCCGAACGGCAGACCGCCGAGGTCGGCGTCCAGGAGGTCCTGGTGGAGGGCGTCGGGGTCGAGGCCGAAGGCCGATTCGATCGGCTTGGCCAGCACGGCGAGCAGGATCAGCAGGATCACCACGACGCCGCCGGCGACGGCGGCCTTGTCCCGCTTGAAGCGGGTCCAGGCGATCCGGCCGAGCGAGCGGCCCTCGATCTTCTTGGCCGGGCTCGCGGCGGCGTCTGCCTCCGGTGCGTTGCCGGCGGTCTTGATGGGTGCGGTCATGGTCAGTTCGGTCCCCTCGCCGACGGTGGCCGGCCCACGGGTGCCGGGCACCGGGATCGGCGGCGCGGCTGGTGCGGACGTGCTTGGGTGCGGACGTGCGGAGGTACAGGAGCGGGGTGTTTCCAGCGGTACGACTGGCTCAGTACTGCTGCCACGCGGGATGGGCGTCACGTGGATCATGCGGTCCGCCAGCGCGTTCGCCCTTGTGGGACGCCAACCACGCGCGGCGGGCTGTTGCAGAACTCTCTGCCATCCGAACTGGCTTACGCCAGCCCTGACCACCGACAGATGCCCAACTGTGATCTGTGTGCATGCACCTCCCCGACCATCGGCATATCCCTCTTCACACAGCTGTAACAGCCATGTCAAGATGGGTTCCATCCGTTTCGGGGAGAACGTCCGAAAAAACGCCGAAACCGGCCTGACAAGGCGTCAAGCCGGTTTCGTGGCGCGGGATTCGGGGCCTGCGCCCCGGTCAGCGACCGGGGTAGCCGGGCCACGGCTGCTGCGGCGGCGGCTGCTGCCCCGGCCAGGCCGGGGCCGGCGGCTGGGTGCCGTAGCCGAAGCCCTGCCCCTGGGCGGGGCCCTGCTGCGAGGCGTACGGCGGCGGGGGCACCGGCGGGTACGGGCCGGTCTGCGGACGGCCGTGCCCGGCCGCCTCCCGGTCGTAGAACGGGCGCGCGTGGGCCCGCATCCACAGCGCCACCGGGTCGAACTCGTCCGCCATCGCCACCGTCGAGACCGCCAGCCCCTCCGGCGCGACCGCGATCGCCCGCTGCATCAGCGCCCGCACCGCCTCCACCGTGGGCGGCGAGCTCTCGTACAGCTCAAGACCGATGGCGAGGTACGGCTCGCCCACCGACGGCCGCACCCAGGCCCGGCGCAGCGCCCGTACCGCCCGCACCTCGGCCGCCTGCCGCTCCAGCAGCGCGAAGAACTGCTGGGCCGGCACCTGCGGCTCGCTCAGCTTCAGCGGACCGGCGGGCAGCCGGTCCAGCCCCGCCGCCACCCGGCGCAGGTCCGCCCACGGCACCCCGACTCCGCCGCCCGGGGCGTGCGGGTTCAGCCACAGCCCCCAGCGGGTCCGGTACAGCGAGGCCGCGATCTCCCGGCCGGAGATCACCTCGTGCGCCCGCGCCCAGCCGGACGCCGCCAGCTGCTCGGGCGAGGTGACGGCCGGCGCGTAGCCGTGGCCGCTGATCTCCATGTTCCCGTACTGGGCGTCGGCGCTGCCCGGCGTGCCGTGCCACAGCAGCATCCAGACCCGGCCCTCGGCGAGCGCGTTCAGCATCGTCTCGTAGGCCTCGTAGCGCTCCGGCGCCACCTCGCGCAGGGCGCGTTCCAGCGCGCCCGGATCCGGGCGTCCGGTGGGCCCCTGGCCCCAGGGCCCCGGTGCGCCGCCAGCTACCGATCCCGCACTCATGCGCCCACCTCGTTGCGCCTCTTCGTTCCTCGTCCGTCACCGGCGGCCCGGCGGCCGTCAGCACGCACCTTATGGGGCACCGTCGGCCACCGCCACGCCGACGTGCCAGGGCCCCTGCCGCTCCCCCGCCCGCGTCCGGCCCGAAAGGCGCCGGACGGACGGCCGGGAACCGGCTCAGCCCCGTACGTGGAAGGGCGCGACCCGGTTCACCATCCACTCGACCACCGGATCGTCCGCGAGGTCGAGCAGTACGAGGTGGACGCCACCGGGCAGCGGCGCGGTTCCCAGCGCGCGCCCCAGCGCCTCGTTCACCGCCCCCGGGTCGGCCGGGGCCGCCGGGTCCAGCTGGACGCCCACGAACATCACGGTCGGCTCGCCCTCGACACTGGCCAGCGCCCGCCGGGCGCTCAGTACTCCGGGCAGCAGCGCCAGTTCGGCACGGCAGGCGGCCAGGAACAGCTCCGGGTCCTCGCCCGGCACCGGCTCGCGCAGCGCCACCCGGCCCCCGGACGGCGCCTCCTGAGCGGCGTCCCAGCGGTCCTCGCGCGGTCCGCGGCGCAGCTCGGCCACACCCTCCGGCGGGACCGGGATGCCCACCGGGGCCTCGGGGTTGACGGCGATGCCGACGCCCAGCGGCAGGCCGCGGGCGAACTCCCACACCGGCGCGACCGCGAACGCCATCCCCGGCGCCTGCTGGAGCAGCACCTCCTGCGAGGAGAACACCGGGACATAGGGGCCGCCGGCCAGTTCCAGGGTCGGCAGGTCCAGCGCCCGCCCCTGCGGGTCGCCGCCGGACGGCAGCGGGATCCACACCTGGCTGCGTGCCAGCACCTCGATCACCCGCGGGGTCGCGCCCGGGTCGCCGAGCGCGGCGGTGAGCACCTGCTCCAGCTCGTTGGCCGGCCATGTGCCGCCGGCCGGCGCCGACTGCGCCCCGCCCCAGCCCTGCTGCTCCACCGGGTTGCCCATCCGCCCCTGTACCGCCCTCCGCTCGCCGATTCCCGCAGCCTAGCGTCCGGGCGGGACGGAACGGGACGCGGAACGGAAGCGATCGGAAGCGAACGGACCCGGGAGCGGAGCGGGGCGCAGAAGGCGGCCCCCTCTCCCGTCATCGGTGCGGACGTGCCATGATGTGCGCGTCTGCGGTGGCATCCACCCAGGCCCTCCAACTCCATACCGGCCGCTCGAACCCGCGCGGGAGAGTCCGGAGTGCCCCGTCCTGGCGGCACAGCCGGCGCCGAAGGAGCAAGTCCTCCCCGGAATCTCTCAGGCCCCCCTACCGCACGGGTTAGGCAGATCTGGAAAGCGGTGCACGGCCCTGCCGTCCGCCCACCCACGGTGCAAGCCGCCATGCTGTCCTTTGCAGGGCAGTGGACGGTGAAGCTCTCAGGTACGACGACAGATGGGGAGACCCAGCCGCCGCATGCCCGCGCGCAGGGTCCGCCCCGTGCCCGGGCCGGTCCCGGCGTGCGCACCCCTGAGTGCCCCGACCGAGGAGTTCCTGGCCATGTCGTCCCTCCGCCTCACCGCGCTCGACGCGCTGCACCGCGCCCTCGGCGCCACCATGACCGACTTCGCCGGCTGGGACATGCCGCTGCGCTACGGCAGCGAGCGCGAGGAGCACCTCGCCGTCCGCACCAAGGCCGGCCTGTTCGACCTGTCCCACATGGGCGAGATCACCGTCACCGGCCCGCAGGCCGGCGAGATGCTGGACCACGCCCTGGTCGGCTTCGTCTCCGCGCTCGGCGTGCTGCGCGCCCGCTACACCATGATCTGCGCCGAGGACGGCGGCATCCTGGACGACCTGATCGTCTACCGCCTGCGCGAGGACGCCTTCCTGGTCGTCGCCAACGCCTCCAACGCCCAGCTGGTGCTGGACGAGCTGATCGCCCGCGCCAAGGGCTTCAACGCCGTCGTCTCCGACGACCGCGACGCCTACGCGCTGATCGCCGTCCAGGGCCCGGAGTCCACCGCGATCCTGGCCGACACCACCGAGGCCGACCTGCCCGGCCTGAAGTACTACGCGATCCTCCCGGCCCAGGTGGCCGGCCGCGACGTGCTGCTCGCCCGCACCGGCTACACCGGCGAGGACGGCTTCGAGATCTTCTGCAACCCGGGCGACGCCGAGCAGATCTGGCAGGCGCTGACCGCGGCCGGCACCGACCGGGGCCTGATCCCCTGCGGCCTGTCCTGCCGCGACACGCTGCGCCTGGAGGCCGGCATGCCGCTGTACGGCCACGAGCTGTCGACCGAGCTGACCCCGTTCGACGCCGGCCTCGGCCGGGTGGTGCGCTTCGACAAGACCACCAACGAGGGCGCCTTCGTCGGCCGCAAGGCCCTGGAGCGCGCCGCCGCCGAGGCCGAGGCCAACCCGCCGCGGGTCCTGGTCGGCCTGGTCTCCGACGGCAAGCGGGTGCCGCGCGCCGAGTACACCGTGGTCTCCACCGAGGGCGCCCCGATCGGCCGGATCACCTCCGGCTCGCCCTCCCCCACCCTCGAGAAGCCGATCGCGATGGCCTACGTGGACGCGGCCCACGCCGCCCCGGGCACCACCGTCGCGGTGGACGTGCGCGGCAAGCACGAGCCGGTGCAGGTCGTGGCGCTGCCGTTCTACAAGCGCGCCCGCTGACGCCGCTCCCCCACCTTTCCCTCGCGAGGCTCGTCCGCCCCTCGGGCCGCTTCGCCGTACCCGCTTCCCATCCTGGAGAATGACGCCATGAGCAACCCCCAGCACCTGCAGTACACCGAGGAGCACGAGTGGCTGACCGCCGCCGACGCCGACGGTGTGTCCACGATCGGCATCACCCAGCACGCCGCCGACGCCCTCGGTGACATCGTCTACGTCGAGCTGCCCGAGGTCGGCGCCACCGTGACGGCCGGCGAGACCTGTGGCGAGCTGGAGTCGACCAAGTCGGTCAGCGACCTGTACTCGCCGGTGACCGGTGAGATCACCGAGGTCAACGAGGACGTCAAGAACGACAACACCCTGGTCAACAGCGACCCCTTCAACGGCGGCTGGCTGTTCAAGGTCCGCGTCGAGGCGACCGGCAAGGTGCTGACCGCCGACGAGTACACCGCGCTCACCAACCCCTCGGCCTGAGCCCCGCCGGGGCGGCCCGCCCGCAGCGGCCGCCCCGCCCGCCGGCCCTCCTCCCTCTCACTTCCGGGAAGACTCCACCATGACGGTTCTGAACCAGTCCCTGCACTCCCTCGACCCGGAGATCGCCGCCGCGGTCGACGCCGAGCTGCACCGCCAGCAGACCACCCTGGAGATGATCGCCTCCGAGAACTTCGCCCCGGTGGCGGTCATGGAGGCCCAGGGCTCGGTCCTGACCAACAAGTACGCCGAGGGCTACCCCGGTCGCCGCTACTACGGCGGCTGCGAGCACGTCGACGTGGTCGAGCAGATCGCGATCGACCGGATCAAGGCCCTGTTCGGCGCCGAGCACGCCAACGTCCAGCCGCACTCGGGCGCGCAGGCCAACGCCGCCGCGATGTTCGCGCTGATCAAGCCGGGCGACACCATCCTGGGCCTGAACCTGGCCCACGGCGGTCACCTGACCCACGGCATGAAGATCAACTTCTCCGGCAAGCTCTACAACGTGGTGCCGTACCACGTGGAGGAGAAGTCCGGCCAGGTCGACATGGCCGAGGTCGAGCGGCTGGCCAAGGAGCACCGCCCGCAGCTGATCATCGCCGGCTGGTCCGCCTACCCGCGCCAGCTCGACTTCGCCGAGTTCCGCCGGATCGCCGACGAGACCGGCGCGCTGCTGATGGTCGACATGGCCCACTTCGCCGGCCTGGTCGCCGCGGGTCTGCACCCCAACCCGGTGCCGTACGCGGACGTGGTCACCACCACCACCCACAAGACCCTGGGCGGCCCGCGCGGCGGCGTCATCCTCTCCAAGGCCGAGCACGCCAAGAAGATCAACTCCGCGGTCTTCCCCGGCCAGCAGGGCGGCCCGCTGGAGCACGTCATCGCCGGCAAGGCCGTCGCCTTCAAGGTCGCCGCCTCCGAGGAGTTCAAGGAGCGCCAGCAGCGCACCCTGGACGGCGCCCGGATCCTGGCCGAGCGCCTGCTCCAGGCCGACGTCACCGAGGCCGGCGTCTCGGTGCTGTCCGGCGGCACCGACGTCCACCTGGTCCTGGTCGACCTGCGCAACAGCCAGCTCGACGGCCAGCAGGCCGAGGACCGGCTGCACGAGGTCGGCATCACCGTCAACCGCAACGCGATCCCGAACGACCCGCGCCCGCCGATGGTCACCTCCGGCCTGCGGATCGGCACCCCGGCGCTCGCCACCCGCGGCTTCGGCGCCGAGGACTTCCGCGAGGTCGCCGACATCATCGCCGAGGCCCTGAAGCCGGCCTACGACGAGACCGTCGCCGCCGCCCTGAAGGCCCGGGTCACCGCCCTCGCCGAGAAGTACCCGCTGTACCCGAACCTGTAGGTCCCTCCTGTTCGGCCGCGGGTGACCGGGCTCACGCCGCCCGGACACCGGGGATTCCGGGGCACCGCGCACACTGGAAGGTGCGCGCGGTGCCCCGACCCGTGTCGGTCGCCCGACCCACCACCTCCGCCACTGCCGTCCCTCCCTCCCCGCCGGCACCACCCACGAGACCAGACAAGGACGTCACTCCGTGGCCATCAGCGTCTTCGACCTCTTCTCCATCGGCATCGGCCCGTCCAGTTCCCACACCGTCGGCCCGATGCGCGCCGCCCGGATGTTCGCCCGCCGCCTGAAGTCCGAGGCCCTGCTGGACGAGGTGACCGCCGTCCGGGCCGAGCTGTTCGGCTCGCTGGGCGCCACCGGCCACGGCCACGGCACGCCGAAGGCCGTCCTGCTGGGCCTGGAGGGCTACTCCCCGCGCACCGTGGACGTCGACCGGGCCGACCTCGACGTCGAGCGGATCACCGCCGAGAAGCGGCTCAACCTGCTCGGCACGCACCCCATCGACTTCGACCGCGACACCCAGCTGGTGCTGCACCGGCGGCGCTCGCTGCCGTACCACGCCAACGGCATGACCCTGTGGGCCTTCCGGGCCGACGGCTCCACCGTGCTGGAGAAGACCTACTACTCGGTCGGCGGCGGCTTCGTCGTGGACGAGGACGCGATCGGCGCGGACCGGGTCAAGCCCGACGACACCTCGCTCAAGTACCCCTTCCGCACCGGCGACGAGCTGCTCCGGCTCAGCCGGGAGACCGGCCTGTCCATCTCCGGCCTGATGCTGGAGAACGAGAAGGCCTGGCGCAGCGAGGAGGAGATCCGGACCGGGCTGCTGGAGATCTGGCAGGTCATGCAGGAGTGCGTCCGGGCGGGCATGTCCCGCGAGGGCATACTCCCCGGCGGCCTCAAGGTGCGCCGCCGCGCCGCCTCGGGCGCCCGCGCGCTGCGCGCCGAGGGCATCGGCCCGGCCAACGCGATGGAGTGGGTGACCCTCTACGCGATGGCGGTCAACGAGGAGAACGCCTCCGGCCGCCGGGTGGTCACCGCCCCGACCAACGGCGCGGCCGGCATCATCCCCGCCGTCCTGCACTACTACCTGAACTTCATCCCCGGCGCGGACGAGGACGGCATCGTCCGCTTCCTGCTCGCCGCGGGCGCGATCGGCATGCTCTTCAAGGAGAACGCCTCCATCTCCGGCGCCGAGGTCGGCTGCCAGGGCGAGGTCGGCTCGGCCTGCTCGATGGCGGCCGGCGGCCTCGCGGAGGTCCTCGGCGGCTCGCCCGAGCAGGTCGAGAACGCCGCCGAGATCGGCATCGAGCACAACCTCGGCCTCACCTGCGACCCGGTCGGCGGCCTGGTCCAGATCCCCTGCATCGAGCGCAACGGCATGGCCTCGGTCAAGGCCGTCACGGCCGCCCGGATGGCCCTGCGCGGCGACGGCCGCCACCACGTCTCCCTCGACAAGGCGATCAAGACCATGAAGGAGACCGGCGCCGACATGAAGATCAAGTACAAGGAGACCTCGCGCGGCGGCCTCGCCGTCAACGTCATCGAGTGCTGACACCGGCCCCACTCACGCCCGCGCCCCCGCCCACCCGGCGGGGGCGCGGGCGTTCTCTCCCTCGGCGCTCCCTCAGGACTCCCTGGCGAAGCCGTCCGTCCACACGACCCGGGCGACGTAGAAGCCGGGCCCGTACGGGGTCTCGGTCGCGTGGTACTGGACCAGTCCGAGGTCACGGGCCAACGGAGCCGAGTAGGCGCCCGGTAGTCCGGGGATGGCCTCCGTGTGGTCCGGGTGCGGGCCGCCGTCGAGCACCTCGCGCAGGCCCACCAGGAACGCGGCGATCGCCGACACGACGTCCGGCGGCGTCACCGCGAAGTCGAACACGGCCTCGACCTGGGGGGACAGCACGATCGGATCGTGCTCCTCGTCGCCGTCGTACGGATCGTCCCAGTCGCTCACGGTCGGTCGAGCTCCCGCAGGACGGCGGAGAGGGCCCGGCCCGGCGCGACGCCCTGCTGGACCTCGGCGTGCGTGCGCGCGGTGGCGGGATCGTTGTAGAGCTCCAGCCGCAGCCGCCAGCGGCGCAGCACACCGGCGATCTCGTGCTCGTCCGCCGATCCCATGTCGCGGTAGAAGGCCATCCGCTGCGACGGCGGCAGCGCGGCGCCGATCTCGTCCTGGGTCCGAGGATGCGGGCGGTGCGGCTCGACCGGTTGTGCGGACATCGCATCCTCCTCCTGCACTGCGGCCGACATCCGCGCCATGTGCACTCGCCGACCGGTTCCACTCTAGCGAGGAGCACCCGACGTCGGGGCCTCTCCCGAACGCCCGCAGAACCCGGCCGTCGAGTGCTGACAACCCCCCGCTCAGGCCCGCGCCCCCGCCCACCCGGCGGGGGCGCGGGCGTTTTCCTCCCCGGTTGTGGGCAGGCCCGGCGGTGCAGGACGGCCGGCCTTGGTGCCTCAGGCGGTGGGGGTGCGGTGGTGGACTTCTTCGGAGGTGAGGCGCTCCAGGTCGGTCAGGAAGACCCACAGGTGACCCAAGGGGTCCTTGAGGATGACGGTGCGGTCGCCGTGGAACATGTCGGTCGGGACTGGAGGATCTCCGCGCCGGCGGCTTCGGCCCGCGCGGCCAGGGCCTCGGCGTCCGGGACGAAGACGTGCAGGGCGACGCTGGTGCCGCCGAGGGCCGTCGGGACGGTGAAGGGCGCCGCGTCCGCGCCGGTGTCGCCCAGCATCAGGACCGACGCCCCGATGCTGATCTCCGCGTGCAGGATCCCGCCGCCGGGGGCGTCGAGCCGGAAGTCCTGCCGGGCGCCGAAGGCCCGCCGGTAGAAGTCGATCGCCGCCGCGGTGCAGTCGACCATGATGTGCGGGACGACGGCGTAGCGGTAGCGGTCGGGCACGACGGCGTCGGTGGCGGCGGTGGTGGCAGCAGTCATGGCGGGTCCCCCTCGATGTCGCCGCCGGCGGTGCGCCCGGCGGCCTCGGGACCGAGGCAGGAATTGAAGTCGGCTTCAGGTCAAGGCCGGGTGGTCCTCGCGGTCGGGACACCCGCGAGGACCACCCGCCGCCGGGGCCCGGCGGCTACTTGAGGATCGACCGGGGGATGTCGGTGGCCCGGGTGAAGACCGAGACCGGGAACTGGGTGTCGCAGTACTTGTTGCCGGTCGAGACGACGCCGATCACCACACCGTCCACGACCAGCGGACCGCCGGAGTCGCCCTTGCAGATGCTGTCGGTCGTCCCGGCCCCCGGCAGGCCGCAGACCTTCAGCAGCGGCGAGGCGTCCGGCTCCACGAACGGCTCGCAGCCGGCCGGTGCCGCGAGGGTGAGCACCGCCTGCTTCAGGTGCGTGCCCGGGCCGGGGGTGTCCCCGGTCCGCCCGTAGCCGTACACGGTGGCCGTGCGGCCGTAGCGGTAGAGCTTCTCGTCGCCCTTCCCCGCCACCCGGACCGTCCGCTGCGGGAGCGGCCGGTCGAGGGTGAGCACCGCCGAGTCGTGGTCCAGGCCGGTCGTGAAGCGGGGGTCGACCTTGAAGCTCTTCACCCGACGCTCCTGGCCGCCGGTGCCGGTGAGGTCGGTCCGGCCCGCGATCGCCCGCAGGGTGGTCGGGTCGTCGGCCTCGGTGACGCAGTGGCCGGCGGTGAGGACCTTGGTGGGGGCGATCAGCGCGCCGGTGCACCACTGCTGGCCGTCCGCCGTCTGCAGGGCGATGACGAACGGGTTGGCCCTGGTCGTCGTGTCCGACCCGCCGTGGACGGCGGCGGCGGGCCCGGCGGCCACCGCGACCAGGCCGGCGGCGGCCGCCAGGACGGCGAGCGGGCGGCGGGCGGTGCGGTTCGGGCGACGGTTCGGGATGCGCATGGTGGGTGTTCCTCTTTCCTCTGGGATCAGCTGAGTACTGCTGGGCTCTCTGCCGGGTTCGTTCGCCGTACCGGTCACTGCCGGAGGGCTTCGGCCTCGGTCGACCGCCACAGGCCGACCGAGGGGGCGTGGACGAAGGACGTGGTGCGGACGGTCACCGTGGCGCCGCTGTCGAGGGCGACGGTGAGTTCCGTCGTGGTGGTGCCGCTGCCCGGGGCGCCACCACGGACCAGCGTGACCGCCTCGTGGTTGGCCTGTCCCGGCATCAGGACATTCGGGCCGCCGCCGATCCCCTCGGGGATGGTCGCCTCGACGCTGCCCGTGAAGGTGACGGTGCCGACGAGCCCCAGGTCGCACGGGGCGGTACCGGTGTTCCGGGCGGTCAGCAGCAGGCGCCCCGCCGGGCGGGACACGGGCTTCGCCGTGACGGCGAGCTGCCCGGGCGTGCAGGACGGCGCCCGGTCGGGCACGGCTGCGGGCCCCGGGTGCCGGGCCGCCGGGGATGCGGGGCGCGGGGCGGCGGCTGCGGGCGTGCCCGGCGCAGAGGAGGTCGGGCGGGGCGCACCACCCGCCGCGCCCGCCCCTCCCGCACCACCTGCGGCCGGAGCGGCAGCCGGAGCGGCAGCCGCCCCGTCGACGGCTCCGCCCGAGGGCGGAGCCGGAGCGGCGGACGTGACCACCGCAGCCGGCAGGGCCGCCGCCCCGGCCGCGGCGCCGCCCGCCGGGCTGCCGGAGCATCCGGCCAGGGCGGCGGCGCCGAGGACGAGGAACGTGCTGGGGATCAGGATCCGGTGGATCGTCATGGGTGGGTCCTCTTCTCCGCTGGAGGGCCCCGGCCGGTCGGGCGGCTCCCCGGCCGGGGTGCGTTCTGCCGCCGGACCGAAGACTCGCCCGGGTCCTGTCCCGGCCGCCAGGTCTCCCGGCCGATTCGGGACGCTGGAACGCCTACAGGTACTCTGAGCTGCGGATTCGGCGGAGCCTGGAACGCCGCTGCGGGACGAGGGGGCGCCTGGATGAGTGTCGAGACAGCAAATTTCGCCGAGCTGCTGCGTGCGCTGAAGGACCGTTCGGGGCGGAGCTACGGCGTGCTCGCCGCCCGGCTGCACGTCAGCACGTCCACCCTGCACCGCTACTGCAACGGCGCGGCCGTCCCCAACGAGTACGCGCCGGTCGAGCGGCTGGCCCGGGCCTGCGGGGCGAGCGCCGACGAGCTGGTCGAGCTGCACCGCCGGTGGATCCTCGCGGACGCGTCCCGCCGCCGTGAGTCGGCCGCGCCGCCCGCTCCCCCGGCGGCCGAGAACACGCCCAGTACCACCGCCACCGAGCCCGAGCCCGAGCCCCCGGTCGTGTCCGTGGCAGCCGACTCACCGAGCCCCCCGAGCGTCGAACGGCCGCCCGCCCCGACCGGCGAGGAGCCGGAGGAGCAGCCGGTGGAGCAGCCGGTGGAGGAGCCCCACCGCAGGCGGCGCACCACCCGGATCCTGCTCAGCGCCGCCGCCGTGGCCGTGGTCGCCGCGCTGGTCCCGGTCGTGGTCCTGTCCGGACGCTCCGGAACCCGGGCCGCCGGGCCCGGCCCCTCGGCCTCGGCGTCGGCGTCGGCCTCCGTCACGGCCCCCGTCTCCGCCGCGCCCGACCCGGCGGGCCCGACCGGTCCGCCGACCGAGCCGACCACGACCCCTGCCCCCGCCGCGCCGCCCGCCGCCACCGCCGACCCGACCCCCGTGCCGACCCCCACGCCCCCGGCCGCCGACGACGCGGCGCCGTTCCACGTGAACGTCCTGACCGACAACTGGGGCAGCTCCTGCGGCCAGTGGCTGGTGTCCGCCCAGCCGCCCGGCACGACGCCCGCGCCCCCGACGGGCCGGCGGACGGACGCCTGGGCCGCCGCCCAGCACGCCGTCCCCGGCGGGCACCTTCGGCTGCAGCTGACCGCGCAGGGGGCCGAGGACAAGCCCGTCGTCCTGCACGCCCTCTACGTCCAGGTGGTCAGCACCCGCCCGGCGCCCAAGTCGAACGCCTACATGATGGGCTCGGGCTGCGGCGGCGCCCTCACCCCGGCGGCCTTCGCCGTCGACCTGGACGCGACCGCGCCCCGGCCCGTGCCCGTCCCGGCGATGGAGGGCAACAGGAAGGGCCGGACGTCGGACTTCCCGTTCCGGGTCTCCTCCACCGATCCGCAGGTGCTGAACGTCGACGCCTCGACGGCCGGCCAGGACGTCAGCTGGTACCTGGAGGTGGTGTGGAGCAGTGGCGACCGCCAGGGCACCTTCCTGGTCAACGACCACGGCAAGCCCTTCCGCACCGTCGGCCTGCGCGGCACCCCCGGCTACTTCTGGGCGGACGACACCCGGGGCTGGACCCGCACCCCCACCGACGGCTGACCCCGGCGCCTGCCGGTTCAGGCCGAGAGCCCCGCCCTGAGCTCGGGCCTCCGCAACAGCTCCAGCAGCCTGACGCCGTCCTCGATCCCTTCGAAGAAGAGGTCCGCCTCCTCCCGGACGGCCTGCCGGAGCATCGCCTGGAACACCCCGGCGAACGGCTGGTCCCGGAGGACGCTGACGGCGGTGGCGACGCCCGCCCGGTTCCCGGACGAGGTGGCGCTCCACCACTTCTCGATCACCAGGGCCATCACGGACAGGGCCTGCCGCCGGGCCTCGGGCCGTTTGTCCTCGTTGAGCCCCACCGTGGCGATGGTGCAGTCGCCCCGGTCGGTGATTCCGAGGTACTCCCCGGTGTTCAGCACCAGGTGGATGTGGCGGAACGGGTCGTCGACCGTGGGGTCGATCAGCAGGGGAGCACCCAGCGCGTCGACAGCGTGGAGCTGACGCTTGAACCTGCTGTTGCAGGCGCTGCAGGCCAGCAGGTAGTCCGACCAGGAGAAGGCCCTGACCGGGTCGGCGTCCATCGGCACGTAGTGGTCCACGGTGTCGGCCAACCCCTGCCCGCAGTACATGCAGCAGTCGATCCCGGGCGCCATCTCCTTCAAGTGCGAGAGGACGGGCGGGTAGGTGTCACGGCGGAAGTAGTGCCGCTTCCATGCCCGCTTGGCGACCTGCAGACTGTCGGCGCCGTCCGCCACCTCCTCGGTGAGGGCCGCGAGCCGCGCCTCCACGTCCTCGGGCAGCACCGATCTCTGCACCGGAATCACGGCGCGTCACCGTCACCGTCACCGAGGAGCCTCGCCGAGATCTCGTCCACTCTGGTGACCGGCGAACTCGAAAGCCGCGTCTTGAGGGCCCGCAGATTCCGCCTGTCCTCCTCGGTGGCCCGGCCCAGGACGAGTTCCCGCTCCAGGGCCACGAGCCTCCGCCTGAGTTCCTGGGACTCGGGCGAGTAGGGCGTGTCCAGGCCGAACAGGTCGGAGATGACGGCATCGTCCCCCGTGCCGTGGACGACCCGGCGGTAGAGGTCCGGCTCCACCACGCACGGCGCCGATTCCTCGCTCGGGCCGGGGAGCCTGATCAGGCCGTTCTGGTCGGCCGCCTGGCAGATGTAGGGGCTGTGCGTGGTGACGATGAACTGCACCTGCGGGAAGTGCTGCTTCAGCCATTCACCGATGCGCTGCTGCCAGGAGACGTGCAGGTGGGCGTCCACCTCGTCGATCAGCAATAATCTCAGGCGCTGACGTGAACCTATGCAAATTCCGAAGGTGAACTAAGTTACAAACCTTCCATTCGAAGCCACCCGGTTTGCCCACATGCTGAGATCCATGCGATAGTCGACCTGTCCGACGGCGGCTGCCACCAGCTGGCCCACCGCCTCGCGGACAGTTGATCCTCGGCCCGCCCGACCTGGCACGGCCGACGCCCATCGCACGGCACGCACCCCCTTGGCCGCGCGATGACCTGCAAGGGCCCCCAGCCCGCCGGACCACGGCGACATCGGGGGCCCTGCGTGTTTCCCGGCCGGACTCAGACCCGCTCGCGGACCTTCAGCTCGAACCAGACGCCCTTGCCGCGCGGCAGCAGGTCGGCGCCCCAGCGGTCCGCCAGGTCGTCGACCACCTGGAGCCCGCGCCCGCGCTCGGTGACCGGCAGCGGCTCGGCCAGGATCATGCAGGGCAGCGCCCGCGAGGAGTCCCGCACCTCGACCCGGAGCCAGCCCGGTTTCCGCACCACCTGGAGCCCGATCGTCCGCCCCGCGGCATGCCGCACGGCGTTGGCGACCAGCTCGCTGGTGAGTAACTCGCACACCTCCAGGTGCTGGTGCAGCTCCCAGGCACCCAGGACCGCGAGCACCAGTCGGCGCGCCACCGGTCCGGTCTCCGGCCGGGACGGGAGCCGCACCTCACCCGGCGTCGTCCGGTCGCACAGCCTGCCGGCGTACAGCCGCTCCAGCTCGTCGCAGCTGAGCCGTTCCAGCGCCGCCAGGGAGTCCTGGAACGACCCCCACGACGCTTCGGCGACCAAGCTGGAACCCGGAATCGATGACTGATCTGTTTCGCCCCAACCCGCCATGCGCCCCATCATTGCGGAACGCAAGCGGCCGCGTACGGACAATGAACAAACGATCACTACTCTTTCGGCATATGCCGGGTGCAACCCGAACCTACGTTCGCAAGGCCCGGGCCGCCGGCCCGCCGAGGGTCTACCAGGCGCTCCAGTCCACGTTCCAGCCGCTGAGGCCGTTGTCCGGCGCGACCTGCCCGCGGGTGGAGTTCCGCACCGTGACGACGTCCCCGATGATCGAACCGTCGTAGAACTGACCCGCCGAGGTGGCCGCTCCGCCGCCCTTGACGTCCTTCAGGCCCACGCAGCCGTGGCTGACGTTGTCCTCGCCGAAGGCGTTGCTCCAGTAGTTGCCGTGCACATAGGTGCCGGTGTCGGTCAGCCGCATGGAGTGCGGAACCTGCAGGTCGTAGGGGGCGCCGGTCATCCCGGGCAGGGTGCTGGACTGCATCCGCACCACGCCCTCCTTGGACATCACCACCATGGTGCCGTTCCAGGTCGGGTGCTCGGCCGAGCCGGAGGTGATCTCCACCTCCGAGCTCTGCCCGTCCCGGACCACCGTCATCCGGTGCGTCTTGGCGTCAACAGTCGAAACCTGGGATCGCCCGATAGTGAAGGGCTCGTCCCGGTCCACACCCCCGTAGACGCCCGGCGCGATCTCCACGCTCTTCAGCCGGTACTTCGCGGTGACCTTGGTGCCCGGGGTCCAGTACTTCTCCGGGCGGAAGTCCAGCCGGCGGTTGCCGAACCAGTGGCCCTTCAGCACGGTGCCGTCGCTGGTCTCGAAGGAGATGCCGCGGGCCACGGCGTCCTTGTTCTTCACGTCCTTGTCGAAGGCGACCGAGACGATCATGCCGACGCCGTAGGTGGCGTTGTCCTGGATGTTGTCGCTGGCCTTCGCCTCCCGCTCGGGCGTCAGCGTGGTGAAGCTGCTGTCGGCCGAGGCGACCACGCCGCCGGCGTCCGCCGCCAGCGCGCTCACCTGGTACGCGGTGCCGACCGCCAGCGGGCCGGACGGGCTCCAGCTCGCGCCGTCGGCGGCGAGGGTGCCGGCCACCTCCTTGCCGGTCCGGTCGCTCACCTTGACCGTGGTGAGCTTCCCGCCGGACACCGCGACCTTGAGCGAACCGTCCGGGGCGACGTCCACGGCGCCGCTCTTCGGCTGGATGTCCACCACGGCCTGCGAGACCTTGGGCGCGGCGGCGGTGGCGGCACCCGCGGCCGGGGCCGGGGCCGGGGCCCCGGAAGCCTGCCCGCCGGCCGGGGCGGCGGACGACGGGACCCCCGCGGTCCCGCCGGCCCCCAGCTCGGCCTTGGCCGCCGTCCCGCCCCCGGACCCGCCGCTCCCCCCGCAGGCGCTGGTCAGCACCAGCGCTCCGCCGACCAGCCCCGCGGCCACCACCTTGCGTATCGACTTCACCGTCGTCCCCCTCGTTCGTGTCACGGTGTTCGACATTTACACGCGCCGTGTCCCGGAAAGGTTGCGCCGTTCGGGGGGGCATCGGCCCCGAAAACGCGACCGGCCCGACCCCAACGAGTGAGGATCGGGCCGGTCGTGGCAGTTCCGTGACTAACGGGGGCTACTGGCGGGTACGACTACCAGTTCGCCCAGGCGATGTTCCAGCCGCTCAGGCCGTTGTCGGGGGCGACGACCTTCTCCTTGGAGTTCTTGATGGTGATGACGTCACCGATCATCGAATCGTTGAAGAACTTGCCGGCCACCGAGGCGTCGCTGCCGCCCTTCTCGTCCTGCATCGAGATGCAGCCGTGGCTGGCGTTGGACTTGCCGAACGGGTTGGCCCAGTAGTTGCCGTGCACGAAGGTGCCCGAGTTGGTCAGCCGCATCGCGTGCGGCACGTCCGGGATGTCGTACTCGCCGCCGAGGCCGACGGTCTGCGAGTTCATCCGGGTGACCTTCTCCTTGGACATCACCACCATGGTGCCGTTCCAGGAGGGGTTCTTCTCGTCGCCCAGGGTCACCGGCACGGTGCGGCTGTCGCCGCCACGGGTCACCGTCATCTGGTGGGTGGCCGAGTCGGCGACCGAGACCTGGGAGCGGCCGATGGTGAACGGCTCGTCCTTGTCGATGTCGCCGTAGACGCCCGGGGAGACCTCGACGTTCTTCAGGCGGTACTTGATGACGACCTTGGTGCCCGGGGCCCAGTACTTCTCGGGGCGGAAGTCCAGCCGCTTGGTGCCGAACCAGTGGCCCTTCACGGTGGTGCCGTCGCTGGCCTCGAAGGTGATGCCCTGGACGACCGCGTCCTTGTTCTTGACGTCCTTGTTGAAGACCACCGAGACGATCATGCCGACGCCGTAGGTGGCGTTGTCGGCGATGTTGTCGTTGGTGGAGATCTTCTTCGCCGGGGTCAGCGTGGTGAACGAGGTGGTCGACGCGGCCACCAGGCCCTCGGCGTCGGTGGCCTGGGCGTTCACCTTGTACGCCATGCCGACGGCCAGCGGGGCGCTGGGCTTCCAGCCGCTGCCGTCCGCGGTGATGGCACCCGTGACCGGCTTGCCCTCCTTGTCGGTCACCTCGACCGTGGTGAGCTTGCCGCCGGTCACCCCGACCTTCAGCGCGCCGTCCGGGGCGACGTCCTGGGCGCCGTCCTTGGGCTCGACGTTCACCACGGCGGCCGAGGTCTTCGGCGTGGCGGAGCTCTGGCCGGGAGTCGGCGTCCCGCCGTTGCCCGCGGCTCCAGCGTCCGAGGCGCCCGCGCCGGCCGTCGCGTCACCCCCGCCGGCGGCCTTGTCGTCACCCCCGCTGTTGCAGGCCGCAGTGAGCAGCAGCACCCCACCCATCGCCAACGCCACCGCGCTCTGGCGCAGACGGCGGCTGGTGACAGTGGTACGTATCGCGGCGTCGGCCGCCCTAACCGGCTTCACGGTCTCTCCCCTCCCGGTGTCCATCACTGTGGACGCGCTGGTGCCCGAACGGGTTGCACCGGACCGGCGATCTTCCGCGCCGGGCTTCGGCGCGGCAAGCAGGATAGCTGGGCCGATCGGGTGAATCCTGGGAGGGCTACCGGTGAACGAGAGTGAAGATCATCCGCACATGGCGGTCAGGGCCTGGCCCCCGGCGACGGAGCCGGCGGAACGGCCGGGGGAACACCCGGCGGGAGGCCCGGGGAGGGACTCGGCACCGGACTCGGCGACACGCTCGACGGGGCACCGGGGGACGCGCCCGGCGACACGCTCGGCGGGGTACCCGGGGACGCGCCCGGCGGCGCACTCGGGGACGAACCGGCGGACGGCCCGGCGGCCGGAGCGCCGGAGGGGCTCGCGGCGGGCTGGAGGGCGCTCCCGGCCACCCACTGCGCCCAGGGCAGGTTCCAGCCGTTCAGCCCGTTGCTCGGCGGCACCGCGTCCCCCGTCGAAGCCCTGACCTCCAGCACGTCCCCCGGGATGGTGTGCTCGAACAGCCAGCCCGCCGGCGTCTCCCCGCTCGCCCCGCCCTTGGCGTCGGCCAGCCCGATGCAGCCGTGGCTGGTGTTGGCGGTGCCGAACACCGACGGGTTGGCCCAGTAGTTGCCGTGCACGAAGGTGCCGGAGTTGGTCAGCCGCATCGCGTGCGGCACGTCCTTGATGTCGTACTCGTCGCCCATCCCGACGGTCTGCGAGTTCATCCTGGTCACCCGGTACTTCTCGGACACCACGAGCACGCCCCGGTAGGTCGTGTGCTTGGCGTCCCCGCCGGACACCTTGAGGGTGCGCACCACCCGGCCGCCCTGGCCGGCCCGGACGGTGAGGGTGTGGGCGTCCAGGTCGACGGTGGAGACCTGGGACCGGCCGACGGTGAACCGGACGTCCTTGTTCTGGGTGCCGAACTCGCCCGGGGCGCCCTGGACGTCCTTGAGCCGCAGCGCGACCGCCACCTTGGTGCCCGGCGCCCAGTACGCCCGGGGGCGGAAGTCCAGCCGCTGGCCGCCGAACCAGTGCGCGGCCACCTCCACCGGCGGGTCGGCGGTCACCGCGATCGCCCGCTCCACCGCCGCCCGGTCGGTGACCGGGCGGCTGAACCGCAGCGAGACCGGCATCCCCACCCCGACCGTGGAGCCGTCCTCGGGGGTGAAGAAGGCGACGAAGGTGTGCGCCCGGGCCATGGTCGAGAAGTCGGCGTGCTGGACCGCCCGCTGCCCCTGGTCGTCCTCGGCCACCGCGTCCAGGGTGAACTTCGTGCCCAGCGGCAGCGGGCCGTCCGGCGCCCAGCCGGTGCCGTCGGCGGAGAGCGAGCCGGGCACCTCGCCGCCCCTGCTGTCGGCCAGCCGCACGGACACCAGCCGGCCCTGGGCGACGGTCACCCGGACCGGGCCCTCGGGCGGCAGGTTCTGGGTGTCGTCGGCCGGCAGCGCGGTGATCGACGCCCTGGAGGCCGGCGGCGGACCGGACGGCTCCGCCCGGACGGCGTCCGCGCTCGTGCTCCCCGGCTCGCCGCCACCGCCGGAGCACCCGGCCAGCACGGCCAGGCAGCAGCCCACCGCCGCCAGCCGCCGTGCCCACATCCGTCCTCGGGGCCGCATCCCGGGACCTCCCGCCGTAGCCGTCCGATACCCCGCACAACGAGGGCGGTCCCGGCAGGACACGCCGACACGCCGGAAGCACCCACTCCGACGGCCCAGCAACGCGGCCGCGCCCGGGCGCCATCCGCCGGTAACACGGTGTTAAGCCGCTTCCGTCCGGTGCGATCAGGGAATGAGACACCGCACGGGGTCCGGGACACCCCGTCAGGGAGGGCACCGCCATGGCGTCAGGGCAGGAGTCGGCGGCCGCCGTGCGCGCGCACGCCCCCACGGCCGTCAACGGGCACCGCGCGCACGGACACCCCGGCGAGCGGCCGGACGGCGAACCGCCCTGGCCGGGCAGCCGGCTGCCGCTCGGCGCACGCTTCCACCCCGGCCCGGACGGCCGCCCCGGCACCAACTTCGCGCTCTGGGCCGGCGGCGCCGAGGCCGTCGACCTCTGCCTCTTCGACGAGGACGGCCGGGAGAGCCGGCTGCGCCTCACCGAGCAGGACGCCCACACCTGGCACGGCTTCGTCCCCGGGGTCCTGCCCGGCACCCGGTACGGCTACCGGGTGCACGGCCGCTGGGACCCGTGGACCGGCGCCCGGTGGAACCCGGCCAAACTGCTGCTCGACCCCTACGCCCGGGCGGTCGACGGCGGCTACACCGCGCACGACGCGGTCTGCTCCGCCGTCCGCAACTGGCCCGAGGCCGAGGTCGCCGACACCGTCCGGGACAACCGCGACTCGGCCCCGTACGTGCCCAGAGCCGTGGTCGTCCGGGACGACGACGACTGGTCCGACGACCACCGGCCGAAGACCCCGTGGGCCGAGACCGTCCTCTACGAGCTGCACGTGCGCGGCTTCACCCGCCGCCACCCCGAGGTCCCGCCGGAGCTGCGCGGCACCTACGCCGGACTCGCCCACCCCGCCGCGATCGCCCACCTCACCGGCCTGGGCGTCACCGCGGTCGAGCTGCTCCCGGTCCACCACCACGTCAGCGAGGACCACCTCCAGGCCCGCGGCCTCGTCAACTACTGGGGCTACAACACCGTCGGCTACTTCGCCCCGCACGCCGGCTACTCCGCCGCCGGCTCGCGCGGCGGCCAGGTCGGCGAGTTCAAGCGGATGGTCCGGGCCCTGCACGCCGCCGGCATCGAGGTGATCCTCGACGTCGTCTACAACCACACCGCCGACGGCGCCGAACTCGGCCCCGCGCTGCTCCTGCGCGGCATCGACAACGCCGGCTACTACCGGCTGCCGCCCAACCGCCCGCGCGGCTACGCCGACTACACCGGCTGCGGCAACAGCCTCGACACCCGACGCCCCCAGGTCGTCCGGCTGATCACCGACTCGCTGCGCTACTGGGTGCACGAGATGGGCGTGGACGGCTTCCGCTTCGACCTCGCCGCCACCCTCGCCCGCGGCGCCGACGGCGGGGTCACGATGGAGCACCCGCTGCTCTCGGCCGTCGCCCAGGACCCGCTGCTCAGCCGGGTGAAGCTGATCGCCGAGCCCTGGGACGTCGGGCCGGGCGGCTACCAGGTGGGCGGGTTCCCGCCGCCCTGGGCCGAGTGGAACGACCGCTACCGCGACACCGTGCGGGACTTCTGGCGCGGCGCCCGCCCGGACGTCCGGGAGCTCGGCTACCGGCTCTCCGGCTCCTCCGACCTCTACCAGCGGGACGGCCGGCGCCCGTACGCCTCCGTCAACTACGTGACCGCGCACGACGGCTTCACGCTGCGCGACCTCGTCTCCTACGACCGCAAGCACAACGAGGCCAACGGCGAGGCCAACCGGGACGGCACCGACGACAACCGCTCCTGGAACCACGGCGCCGAGGGGGAGAGCGCCGACCCCGCCGTCACCGCCCTGCGCCGGCGCCAGCTGCGCAACCTCACCGCCACCCTGCTGCTCTCCGCCGGGGTCCCGATGATCACCGCGGGGGACGAGTTCGGCCGCACCCAGGGCGGCAACAACAACGCCTACTGCCAGGACAACGAGGTGAGCTGGCTGGACTGGTCGCTGCTCGACGACCCGGCCTGGCGGAGCCTGTACGACTTCACCGCCCGGCTGGTCCGGCTCCGCCGCGAGCACCCGGTACTGCGGCAGCGGGCGTTCTTCTCCGGCCGCGCCACCGCCCCCGGCGGCCGGCCCGACCTGGCCTGGTTCACCCCGCTCGGCAAGGAGATGACCGAGGCCGACTGGTTCGCGCCGACCGCCGCCGTGGGCATGCTGCTAGCCGGCACCGCGATGTCGGAACGGGACGCACGCGGCCGCCCGCTGCTCGACGACAGCTTCCTGCTGCTGCTCAACGCCGGCCCCGAACCGGTCCCCTTCGTCCTGCCCGGCACTCCTCGGGCGGCCGACGGCACCGGCTACGAGACCGTGGTCGACACGGCGGCGGCGGACGGCGGCCCTGCAGGGCGGCACCTCCCCGGCGACCCGGTCCCGCTCGGCGCCCGCGCCCTGCACCTGCTCCGGGCCGTCCCCTGACCCGGCCGTCCCCTGCTCGGGCCGTCCCCCACGGGCGGCCCCGGTTGGCCGGTTCTCGACGACAGGTCCGAAAAACCGGATGAGAAATGACACGTACCCGGCCTACCCTCACCGCGATGGCCGAGAACCAAGCCCCCGACACCGCCCCCGACTCCGAGACCGGCTCCGACCCCGAGCCCGGCAGCGAGCCGCCCGCCCCCCGCCGGTCGACGGTGCGCTCGCTGCTGCGCCTGTGGCCCTACGTCCGCCCGATCCGCACCCGGCTGGCCGTCTCGGTCACCGCCGCGATGCTCGCCTCGCTCAGCGCCCTGCTGGTCCCGACCGTCCTCGGCCGGATCGTGGACGGCCCGATCGCCGAGCGCGACCTCGGCGGCCTCTGGGCCCCGGCGGCCCTGCTGCTCCTGCTCGGCCTCGCCGAGGCCGCCCTGTTCTTCACCCGCCGGGTGGTGCTGGCCCGGCCGCTGGCCGGCGTCGAGACGGCGATGCGCGGCGACCTCTTCGCCAAACTCCAGCGGCTGCCGGTGTCCTTCCACGACCGCTGGGGCTCCGGCCAGCTGCTCTCCCGCGCCACCTCCGACATGTACACCATGCGGCTGTTCCTGGCCTTCCCGCTGGTCTTCCTGATCGTCAACACGGTGACCTTCCTGGTCGGCACCGCGCTGATGTTCACCCAGGACTGGCGGCTGGCACTGATCGTGCTCGGCCCGGCCGTCCCGCTGCTGATGCTCACCCGCCGCTTCGAGGCCGGCTACTCGGGCGCCGCCCGCCGCGCCCAGGACCAGAACGGCGACCTCGCCACCGTGGTCGAGGAGTCCGTGCTCGGCATCCGGATCCTCAAGGCCTTCGGCCGCCACCGCTCGATGGCGGAACGTTTCCGCGAGCACTCCCGGCAGCTGCGCCGCACCGAGCTGCGGAAGGCCGGCCTGCTCGCCAACCTGTGGTCGGTCATCGTCGGCCTGCCCGAGCTGGCCCTCGGCTGCGCCCTCGCGGTCGGCGTCCACCTGGTCGCCCAGGACCAGATGTCCGCCGGCACCCTGGTCGCCTTCCTGTCCACCGCGCTCTCACTGCGCTGGCCGGTCGAGTCGCTGGGCTGGCTGCTCGCCTACGCCAACGAGGCCGCCACCGCCACCGACCGCTTCTTCGAGGTGCTGGACGAGCCCGAGGCGGAGGCCGCCGAGGCCCCCGCGGGCATCCCCGCCGGCTCCACCGACGCCCAGGACGGCATCCGGCTCACCGGCGTCCGCTTCCGCTACCCCGACGCCCCGGCCGACACCCCCGACCTGCTCCGCGGCGTCGATCTGCACATCCGCAGCGGCGAGACGATGGCCCTGGTCGGCGCCACCGGCAGCGGCAAGACCACCCTCACCGCCCTGCTCCCCCGCCTCTACGAGGCCACCGGCGGCAGCATCACCCTCGACGGCCGGGACATCCGCGAGTTCGACCGCACCCGGCTGCGCGAGCTGGTCGCGGTCGCCTTCGAGGAGCCCACCCTGTTCTCCGCCACCGTCCGGGAGAACGTGCTGATGGGCGCCCCCGGCGCGGACGAGGAGCGACTGCTCACCGCGCTCGCCACCGCCCAGGCCGGCTTCGTCGAGAAGCTGCCGGAGGGCGTCGCCACCGAGGTCGGCGAGCAGGGCCTCAGCCTGTCCGGCGGCCAGCGCCAGCGGCTCGCGCTGGCCCGCGCCGTGGTCGGCGACCCGGCCTTCCTGGTGCTCGACGACCCGCTGTCGGCGCTGGACGTGCACACCGAGGCGCTGGTCGAGCGCGCCCTGCGCCAGGTCCTCGCCGCCACCACCGCCCTGGTGGTCGCGCACCGGCCGAGCACCGTGCTGCTCGCCGACCGGGTCGCCGTCCTCGCCGAGGGCCGGATCGAGGCCGTCGGCACCCACCAGGAGCTGCTGCGCGACTCGGCGCGCTACCGCGAACTGATGTCGGGCGAGGCCGCCCTCGTCCCCGAGGGGAGCACCGCCCGATGACCACCACCGTCGAACCCGCCGCCGCGCGCACCGACCCGGCCGCGCCGGACGAGGAGGAGCTGCCGGCCCCGCCGGCCGACGAGGAGGACATCCCCGTCCCGCCCGACGCCCCGCGCGCCCTGCTGCGCTCGCTGCTCGGCCCGCACCGGGGCCGGATCGCCACCGCCATGGCGGTGATCCTGCTCCAGCAGGCCGCGCTGCAGGCCGGTCCGCTGCTGGTCGCCTTCGCGATGGACCGGGGCATCCCCGCCCTGCGCGAGCACGACTCCGGACCGCTGGTCGCGGTGGTGGTCGCCTACCTGGGCTGCGCGCTGCTCGGCACCCTGCTCCAGTGGGCGTTCATCAAGATCAGCGCCCGGGTCAACCAGGACATCCTGCTGGACCTGCGCGGGCGGATCTTCCGGCACGCCCAGCGGCTCAGCCTGGACTTCCACGAGCGCTACACCTCGGGCCGGATCATCTCCCGCGCCACCAGCGACGTGGACGCGCTGCGCGAGCTGCTCTCCGAGGGCCTCCAGGAGCTGCTGACGGTCTTCCTCTCGGTCTGCTCCATCTCGGTCATCCTGCTGGTGCTGGACTGGCGGCTCGGCCTGGCCTCGCTGGCCTCCTTCCTGCCGCTGTGGCTGATCGCCCGCTCGTTCCGGCGCCGCTCGCGCCGGGTCTACCGGCGTTCGCGCACCGCCGCCGCCTCGCTGATCGTCCGCTTCACCGAGACCATGAACGGCATCCGCCCGGTCAAGGCCTTCCGCCGCGAGCGGGCCAACGACGCGGCGTTCGGCGTGGTGAACCGGCAGTCGGCCACCGCCACCGCGGACGGCCTGCTGGAGATCGCCCGGTACGTCGGCCTCTCCCGGGGCACGGCCAATGTGTGGACCACCGGCGTGCTGGTGCTCGGCGCCTGGCTGGTCACCGACGGCGCCGTCGAACTGGGCGTGCTGACCGCCTTCGTGCTCTACCTGCGCCGGCTGTTCGACCCGATCGACCAGCTGGCGATGTTCCTCAACAGCTACCAGTCGGCCGCCGCCGCCCTGGAGAAGATCGCCGGCCTGCTGGCCCACGAGCCGACCGTCGCCGAGCCGACGGAGCCGAAGGAGCTGCCGGCCACGTCCGTGACCGGCCGGGAGGTCGGCTTCGAGAGGACCAGGTTCGCGTACCGCACCGGCAAGGAGGTGCTGCCGCCGTTCGACCTGGTGCTGCCGGCCGGGCAGACCGTCGCGGTGGTCGGTGCGACCGGGGCCGGCAAGTCGACGGTGGCCAAGCTGCTGGCCCGGTTCTACGACCCGACCGAGGGCCGGATCACCCTGGACGGGGTGGACCTGCGCGACCTCGCCGGTCCCGAGCTGCGGCGCGGGGTGGTGATGGTGACCCAGGAGTCCTTCCTGTTCTCCGGCACCGTCGCCGAGAACATCGCGATCGGCCGGCCGGGCGCCACCCGGGCCGAGGTCGAGGCGGCCGCCCGGGCGATCGGGGCGCACGCCTTCATCGCCGAGCTGCCGGACGGCTACGACACCGATGTGCGCAAGCGCGGCGGGCGGATCTCGGCCGGCCAGCGGCAGCTGGTGGCCTTCGCCCGCGCGCTGCTCGCCGACCCGGCGGTGCTGATCCTCGACGAGGCCACCAGCTCGCTGGACGTTCCCGGCGAGCAGGCGGTGCAGCGGGCGATGCGCACGGTGCTGGCCGGACGGACGGCCGTGATCATCGCCCACCGCCTCTCCACCGTGGAGATCGCCGACCGGGTGCTGGTGATGGAGCAGGGCCGGATCGTGGAGGACGGCAGCCCGCGCGAGCTGATCGACGGCGCCGGGCGCTTCGCCCGGCTGCACCGGGCCTGGCGGGACAGCCTGGTCTGACACCCCGCTCGCGACCCTGCCGCACGCCCGCACGGGTAATAGTCCATAGACCCTTTCGTCTATTACCGAAAGGGTCTATGGTCATCTCCGGGGCCTACCGCCTCCGGGTCTGCGAAGGGGAACGAGCATGGTCGACCGTCAGCACTGGGAGCAGTGGCAGCGCAGCTGGGACCGGCAGCAGGAGTGGTACCTGCCCGACCGCGAGGAGCGGTTCCGGGTGATGATCGACCTCGTCGGGGCCGTGACCGGCCCGGCCCCGCGTGTCCTCGACCTCGCCTGCGGTACCGGCAGCATCACCGAGCGGCTGTTCGCCCGGCTGCCCGGCGCCACCAGTGTGGGCGTGGACCAGGACCCGGCGCTGATGACCATCGCCCGGGGCGTGCTCGGCGAGGACGAGCGGTTCACCCTGGTGACCGCCGACCTCAAGGACCCGCAGTGGGCAAGCGCCCTCCCGCCGGGACCGTTCGACGCGGTGGTGACCGCCACCGCCCTGCACTGGCTGCCCGCCACCGCCCTGGCCCGGCTCTACACGGACCTGGCCGGACTGCTCCGCCCCGGCGGGGTGTTCCTCAACGCCGACCACATGCCGGACCCGGAGGTCCCGCTGCTCAACGCCGCCGAGCGGGCCCAGCGGCACGGGCGGCAGGAGCGCGAGAAGGCCGAGGGCGTCCTCGACTGGGAGTCCTGGTGGCTCGCCGCCGCGGCCGACCCGCTGCTCGCCGACCAGGTGGCCGCCCGCAACGCGCTGTACGGCT
The DNA here is from genome assembly GCF_001279805.1 of Streptomyces sp. XY431. Taxonomy (NCBI): domain Bacteria; kingdom Bacillati; phylum Actinomycetota; class Actinomycetes; order Kitasatosporales; family Streptomycetaceae; genus Streptomyces; species Streptomyces sp. XY431. Next base: position 9,408 of record NZ_LGDO01000058.1, on the reverse strand, counting down.
CGCACGCCGACGGCGAGTCCCACCCGGCCGGCTGGCACACCGAGCGGCTGGTGGCGTCCGGCTTCGCCGAGGCCGGGGTGGCCTGGCGCTCGGTCACCGACGCCATGGTGGCGGCCGTCCGCTGAACAGGCCGTCCACCCAACGGGGCGGTCCACCGGGCGGGGCGGTCCACCGGGCGGGGCGCCGGTCCGGCCGGCACCCCGCCCGGTGCGCTCAGCGCAGCAGCACCGCGTCCATGCCCGGAACCTCCGGCGGCAGCGCCACCAGACCCAGCTCGGCGGGCGAGGCCAGCCGGGGGTGCGCGGGCAGGACCCGCACCGTGTAGCCGAACGGCCCCGTGCGGCCGAGCTCCAGCGAGCCCTCGTACCTGGTCCGCCCGTCCAGGTCGGGCCCGCCGACCGGCTTGAGGGCGAGCAGGCAGGCGTCCGAGATCCGGTCCGACTCGTCCACCCGGCCGGAGACCACCTGGACCTCGACGTCGGCCGGCTCCAGCGGGCCGAGGGTCACCTGCACCCGCAGCGCCAGGGCGCTGCCCAGCTCCTGCGCCTCGTCCGGGCAGTCCGCCTCGACGTGCTCCACCCGGACGGCCGGCCAGGCCTCGCGCACCCGGGCCTTCCACCCGGCCAGCTCCCGGGCGGCGCGGTGCGCCCCGCTGCCGGCCAGCTCCCGCTGGGCCTGCGCGGCCGGGGCGTAGAGCCGTTCGACGTACTCGCGGACCATCCGGCCCGCCAGCACCTTGGGCCCGAGGGTGACCAGGGTGTGCCGGACCATCGCGATCCACCGGTGCGGCAGGCCGTCCGAACCCCGGTCGTAGAAGCGGGTGGCGACCTGCTCCTCGATCAGGTCGTAGAGCGCGGCGGCCTCGATGTCGTCGCGCCGCTCGGCCTCCCGGCTGTCCGGGTCGAGCACGCCGTCGCCGGTGTCGGCGGTGGGGATCGCCCAGCCGTTCTGGCCGTCGAACCACTCGTCCCACCAGCCGTCCAGCACCGACAGGTTGAGGCAGCCGTTGAGCGCGGCCTTCATCCCGGAGGTGCCGCAGGCCTCCAGCGGGCGGAGCGGGTTGTTCAGCCAGACGTCGCAGCCCGGGTAGAGGTGCCGGGCCATCGCCATGTCGTAGTCCGGCAGGAAGACGATCCGGTGCCGGACGGCGGGGTCGTCGGCGAAGGCCACCATCTGCTGGATCAGCCGCTTGCCGCCGTCGTCGGCCGGGTGGGCCTTGCCGGCCACCACGATCTGCACCGGCCTGGTCGGGTGCAGCAGCAGCGCGCGCAGCCGCTCCGGGTCGCGGAGCATCAGGGTGAGGCGCTTGTAGGAGGGCACCCGGCGGGCGAAACCGATGGTGAGCACGTCCGGGTCGAGCACCGAGGAGACCCAGCCGAGTTCGGCCTCGCCGGCCCCGCGCTGGTGCCAGGAGGCGCGCAGCCGGCGGCGGACCTCGTCGACCAGCTGGGCGCGCAGGGTGCGGCGGAGGTCCCAGACCTCGGTGTTGCCGATCCGCTCCAGACCGGTCCAGCGCTTGGTCTCGCCGGTGGTCATGGCCTCCTCGGCGCGGTCGGCGCCGATCTCGGCGGCGCCGAGCCGGACGACCGCCGGGTCGATCCAGGTGGCCGCGTGGACGCCGTTGGTGACCGAGGTGATCGGCACGTCCGCGGCGTCGAAGCCCGGCCAGAGGCCGTTGAACATCGAGCGGCTGACCTCGCCGTGCAGGGTGGAGACGCCGTTGGCGCGCTGGGCCAGCCGCAGGCCCATGGCGGCCATGTTGAACAGCTTCGGGTCGCCGCCGCGCCAGGTCTCGGCGCCGAGCGCGAGCACCTGCTCGACCGGGACGCCGGGGAGCGCGGTCTCGCCGCCGAAGTGCCGGGCCACCAGCTCGCGGTCGAACCGGTCGATGCCGGCCGGGACGGGCGTGTGGGTGGTGAAGAGGGTGCCGGCCCGGACCGACTCCAGGGCGGCCGCGAAGTCGAGCCCGGCGTCCGCGACCAGTTCGCGGATCCGCTCGACGCCGAGGAAGCCGGCATGGCCCTCGTTGGTGTGGAAGACCTCGGGCGCGGGGTGGCCGGTGAGCCGCTGGTAGGCGCGCACGGCCCGGACGCCGCCGACGCCGAGCAGCATCTCCTGCAGCAGCCGGTGCTCGCTGCCGCCGCCGTAGAGGCGGTCGGTGACGTCGCGCTCGGCGGGCGAGTTGGCCTCGATGCCGGAGTCCAGCAGCAGCAGCGGGACCCGGCCGACCTGGGCCTTCCAGATGTGCGCGGCCAGGGTGCGGCCGCCGGGCAGGGCGAGGTCGACCCGGCTGGGCGTGCCGTCCGGTTCGCGCAGCAGGGTGACGGCCAGCTCGTCCGGGTCGAGCAGCGGGTAGCGCTCCTGCTGCCAGCCGTCCCGGTCGAGGGACTGCCGGAAGTAGCCGTGCCGGTAGAAGAGACCGACGCCGATGATCGGGACGCCGAGGTCGCTGGCGGCCTTGAGGTGGTCGCCGGCGAGGATGCCGAGGCCGCCGGAGTACTGGGGCAGCGCGGCGGCGATGCCGTACTCGGGCGAGAAGTAGGCGATGGCGGCGGGGGGCGGCGCGGCGGCCTGCTGTCCCGCCGTCTGGTACCAGCGCGGGCCGGCCAGGTACTCCCGCAGGTCGTCGGCGAGGTCGCCGAGCCGGCGCAGGAACCTGCGGTCGGCGGCGAGCGCGGCGAGCCGGGCGGCCGGGACCTCCCCGAGCAGCCGCACCGGGTCCTCGCCCGTCGCGGCCCACACGTCCGGGTCCACGGACCGGAAGAGGTCCCGGGTCTCGGGGTGCCAGGACCAGCGCAGGTTGAGAGCCAGCTCGTGCAACGGCTGGAGTTGTTCGGGCAGGACGGTGCGGACGGTGAATCTGCGGATTGCCTTCACGGCGTGAAGCGTAGCCTCGCCCGATGGCATGATGGTGCGTCAGTTGGGCTATTCGGCATCCGTTCGGCCTATTGATGAGATCGCATTCGGCGCATTGGACTGCACGGGGGGCGCACGAGGCGCACTTTCCGGGGCGCCGCGCCACCAATACGTGAACACCGCGGAACAGATCCATTTCCGCCGGCGGGCCCGCGCCCGATCACCTCCGAAACTCCGGCCGGACCGGTGCGGAATCGGCGCCGCGGGTGCGAGGATGAACCGCGGTCGTCGATGCTGCGGGGAGTGCGGAGACGGGTGGCGTTCCCCCGCGAAGCAGCACGTCCGAATCCTTTTCGTGTTGATCGTTCGTCATCCTGATTGGTCCATTCGGCGCCCATCGCCGACCGCCGCGTGTCCTCGCGATCATCCCGCTCGTTCACGGGTGGGTCGGGTCTCCAGGGGCGCGCTCCGGGAGGCGTGCGCCGGGACGCGCGCGGGCTCTCGGGCCCTCCGCCACGGGCTCGGCGGGAGCGGGGCAGGTTGCCCGGAACGGCGGCGCGGGCAGGCTTCCGGTCGCAGGTCCTCCCCACCCAGCAGTCCTCCCGGTACTCCCCTGGCCGAGCCGGCCCGCGGGAGCTGCCGCCGATCTCGGGCAGGAGCTTGGCATGCACGGCGACACGCGGGACCAGTCCACACCGGTGGCGGACACCCTCGACGCAGCGGTCGCGGAATCCGCCGGACGGATGGATTCTGACGCTCGGACGGACACGGCGATGCCGGCGCCCCGGGGCGCCGGGGCAGACCGTAGGGAGCGGCCGGACGAGCCGGCCCGACAACCCGGGGCCGAGGACAGCCCGACCGCCCCCGGCCCGACCAGGGCCGCGACCTCGCGCGGGCGCACCACCGCCCGCGGCGCGAGCGCCTCCGAACCCGCCACCGGCCGGGCCGGGGGCGCCGCACCGGCCGGGGCGCCCGCCGCGCGCCCCGCCGCCGGCCGGGCCCGCGCGAAGCCCGCCACCACCCGCAAGACCGCCCGCACGACGAGAGAGAGCGACACCGTGATCGGCCGCATCCCCGTCCTGGACGTCAGTCCCCTCGTGGACGCCGGCCGCCGCCCGGCCAAGGCCGTGGTCGGCGAGTCCTTCCCGGTCTCCGCGACCGTGTTCCGCGAGGGGCACGACGCGGTCGCCGCCAATGTGGTGCTGCGCGACCCGCGCGGCCGCGGCGGCCCCTGGACACCGATGCGCGAGCTGGCCGAGGGCTCCGACCGCTGGGGCGCGCAGGTCACCCCGACCGCCCCCGGCCGCTGGTCGTACCTGGTCGAGGCCTGGTCCGACCCGGTGGCCACCTGGCGCAAGGCCGCGGCGATCAAGCTGCCGGCCGGGATCGACACCGCGCTCGTCCTGGAGGAGGGCGCGCAGCTGCTGGAACGCGCCGCCGCCGGGGTCCCGAAGAAGGAGGGCCGGGCGCTGGTGCTGGCCGCCGCCGAGGCACTGCGCGACCCGGCCCTGCCGCCGCTGTCCCGGCTGGCCGCCGCGCTCGCCCCCGAGGTGCAGGAGCTGCTGGGCCGCTTCCCGCTGCGCGAACTGGTGAGCGCCTCCCGGCCGGTGCCGCTCCAGGTGGACCGGGAGCGGGCGCTGTTCGGCTCCTGGTACGAGTTCTTCCCCCGCTCCGAGGGGGCGGTGGTCGACCCGTCCGGGGTGGAGCCGCCGCGCTCGGGCACCCTGCGGACCGCCGCCGAGCGGCTGCCGGCGGTCGCCGCGATGGGCTTCGACGTGGTCTACCTGCCGCCGGTCCACCCGATCGGCCGTGCCTTCCGCAAGGGCCCGGACAACAGCCTGACGGCCGGCCCGCACGACGTCGGCTCGCCCTGGGCGATCGGCTCCCCGGAGGGCGGCCACGACGCCGTCCACCCGGACCTCGGCACGATCGAGGACTTCGACCACTTCGTCGCCGAGGCCACCGCGCTGCACCTGGAGGTGGCGCTGGACTTCGCGCTCCAGTGTTCGCCGGACCACCCCTGGGTGAACAAGCATCCGGAATGGTTCAGTCACCGGGCGGACGGCACCATCGCCTACGCCGAGAATCCCCCGAAGAAATATCAGGATATTTATCCGATCAACTTCGACCAGGACATGGACGGAATCGTCAAGGAGACGATCCGGGTCCTCCGGTTCTGGATGACGCACGGGGTGCGGATCTTCCGGGTCGACAACCCGCACACCAAACCGGTGGTCTTCTGGGAGCGGGTGCTCGCCGACATCGCCCGCACCGACCCGGACGTGGTCTTCCTCGCCGAGGCCTTCACCCGCCCGGCGATGATGCACACCCTGGGGAAGATCGGCTTCCACCAGTCGTACACGTACTTCACCTGGCGCAACACCAAGGCCGAACTCACCGAGTACCTCACCGAGCTCACCGGTGACGCGGCCGCCTACATGCGCCCCAACTTCTTCGCCAGCACCCCGGACATCCTGCACGCCTACCTCCAGGACGGCGGCCGGGCCGCGTTCGCGATCCGCGCCGTCCTGGCGGCCACCCTCTCCCCCAGCTACGGCGTGTACGCCGGCTACGAGCTCTACGAGAACGAGCCGGCCCACCCCGGTTCCGAGGAGTACCTGCACTCGGAGAAGTACGAACTGCGCCCCCGGGACTGGAGCCGCACCGACACCCTCGCCCCGCTGCTCACCGTCCTGAACCGGCTGCGCCGCCGTCACCCGGCCCTCCAGCAGCTGCGTTCACTGCGCTTCCACCCCACCGACAACGACCAGGTGCTCGCCTACTCCAAGACCGCCCCGACGCCCGACGGCCTCACCGACCACCTCATCACCGTGGTCAACCTGGATCCGCACCACACCCAGGAGGCCACCGTCACCCTGGACGGGGACGGGCCGTACGCGGTCCACGACGAGCTCACCGGTGCCGCCTACACCTGGGGCCGGCACAACTATGTCCGGCTCGACCCCTCAGCCGAGCCGGCCCACCTCCTCACGGTTCGGAGGAACCCAGCGTGACAGTCAACGAGCCCGTCCCCGACACCTTCCCCGAGACCTCGAAGAAGAACCTGGACCCGGAGTGGTTCAAGCGTGCGGTCTTCTACGAGGTGCTGGTGCGGTCCTTCCAGGACAGCAACGGCGACGGGGTCGGAGACCTCAAGGGGCTCACCGCCAAACTCGACTACCTGCAGTGGCTCGGGGTCGACTGCCTCTGGCTGCCGCCGTTCTTCGCCTCGCCGCTGCGCGACGGCGGCTATGACGTGTCCGACTACAAGTCGGTGCTGCCGGAGTTCGGCGACCTCGCCGACTTCATGGAGTTCGTCGACGCCGCGCACGCCCGCGGCATGCGCGTGGTCATCGACTTCGTCATGAACCACACCAGCGACCAGCACCCGTGGTTCCAGGCCTCCCGGGAGGACCCGGACGGCCCGTACGGCGACTTCTACATGTGGGCCGACGACGACAAGCAGTACCCGGACGCCCGGATCATCTTCGTCGACACCGAGACCTCCAACTGGACCTACGACCCGGTGCGCAAGCAGTACTTCTGGCACCGGTTCTTCTCCCACCAGCCCGACCTCAACTACGACAACCCCCGGGTCCAGGACGAGATGATCGCCGGGCTGCGGTTCTGGCTGGACCTCGGCATCGACGGGTTCCGGCTGGACGCGGTGCCGTACCTGTTCGCCCGGGAGGGCACCAACTGCGAGAACCTCCCGGAGACCCACGAGTTCCTCCAGCGGGTCCGCAAGGAGATCGACGCCGACTACCCGGACACCGTGCTGCTCGCCGAGGCCAACCAGTGGCCGGAGGACGTCGTCGACTACTTCGGCGACTTCGCCTCCGGCGGCGACGAGTGCCACATGGCGTTCCACTTCCCGGTGATGCCGCGGATCTTCATGGCGGTCCGCCGGGAGTCCCGCTACCCCGTCTCGGAGATCCTCGCCAAGACGCCCAACATCCCGCACGGCTGCCAGTGGGGGATCTTCCTGCGCAACCACGACGAGCTGACCCTGGAGATGGTCACCGACGAGGAGCGCGACTACATGTACGCGGAGTACGCCAAGGACCCGCGGATGCGCGCCAACGTGGGCATCCGCCGACGGCTCGCCCCGCTGCTGGAGAACGACCGCAACCAGATCGAGCTCTTCACCGCCCTGCTGCTCTCCCTGCCCGGTTCGCCGGTGCTCTACTACGGCGACGAGATCGGCATGGGGGACAACATCTGGCTGGGCGACCGGGACGGCGTCCGGACCCCGATGCAGTGGACCCCGGACCGCAACGCGGGTTTCTCATCCGCCGACCCGGGCAGGCTCAGTCTGCCGCCCATCATGGATCCGGTGTACGGCTACCAGGTGACCAACGTCGAAGCGCAGCAAAGCAGTTCGAGCTCGCTGCTGCACTGGACGCGTCGCATGATCGAGATCCGCAAGCTCAACCCGGCGTTCGGCCTCGGCAGCTACACCGAACTGCCCTCCAGCAACCCCGCGGTGCTGGCCTTCGTCCGTGAGTACGAGGGAGACCTGGTCATGTGCGTGAACAACTTCTCGCGGTTCGCGCAACCGACCGAACTGGACCTGCGGCGGTACGGCGGACGGAATCCGGTCGAGCTGATCGGCGGGGTGCGCTTCCCCTCGATCGGCGAGTGGCCGTACCTGCTCACCCTGGCCGGGCACGGCTTCTACTGGTTCCAGCTCCGTCGGCCCGCCCGGCCGAGCGGAACCGTGCGGCCGAAGTAACGATCCGGCAGCCGCCGCGGATCCCACCGAACCCTCCGGGGGCGCGAGTTCGTACCCCGCGCCCCCGGTCGTCTCTGCACCACCGCGTACGGAGAACAGCCCAACGGCCACCCACACGAAGGCGTGACACCCGGGCCCAGCGCTCGCGTGCCGCGCCGCCGCGCCGCCGCAATCCGGAAGACTGACGGACCCGGCCAGACCCGTCGGGCGATCCGCCCAGCTCCTCCGGGGAAAGGGAGTCATGTCCGAAACCTCCCGTTCGCAAGTCCCCCTGCACCAGGACGCCCCCGCCGGCTCCGCCGCGCCGGCCGTCCCGCGGGGTACCGGGGTCCGGAGGACCGCCCTGGGGGTGAGCGAACTCGTCCAGGCGGCGCTGCCGCTGATCGCCGAGTGGCTACCCACCCAGCGCTGGTACGCCGGGAAGGGGCGGCCGATCACCGGCCTCACCCCCGTGGTCGGCACCCCCCTCCAGGTCGGCGACCCCGCCCTGCTGCACCTGCTGCTCCGGGTCGAGCACGCCGCCACCACCGGTGTGCCGCACGGCGACCTGTACCAACTGCTGCTCGGCATCCGCTCCCAGGGCCCGGCCGGCATCGAGCCGACCGCCGTCCTCGGCCGGCTCACCCAGGGCCCGTACGACGGGGCGACGCTCTTCGACGCGGTGCACGATCCGGAGCTGACCGGGCGGCTGCTGGAGCACCTGGCCACCGGCGACCGGTTCGGCGCGCTGTCGTTCCGCCGCACCCCCGGCTCCGGACTGCCCACCAACCTGCCCGGGCGCGCCTCCACCGCCGAGCAGTCCAACAGCTCCGTCATCTACGGCACCTCCTACATCCTGAAGCTGTTCCGCCGCGTCCACCCCGGCACCAACCCCGACCTGGAACTCTCGCTCGCGCTCTCCCGGGCCGGTTCGACCCGCATCCCCCGGGTCGCCGCCTGGTTCGAGAGCCGGCTGGAGCGCGCCGAGCCGGCCACCCTCGGGCTGCTCCAGCGCTACCTCCCGGAGGCCGAGGACGGTTGGGAGCTCGCCCTCGACCAGGTCGGCCGGCTGAAGGGCGACCCCTCCCCCGGCAACTTCGCGATCGAGGCGCACCGGCTCGGCCGGGCCACCGCCGAGGTCCACCGGGTGCTCGCCCGGTCGATGCCGGTCGCCCGGCTGGACCGGGGGCAGACCCGGCAGCTGGCCACCGCGATGGCCGACCGGCTGGACAGCGCGGTCGCCGCCGTCCCGGGGCTGATGCGCTACCGGGGCGCCCTCCGCTCGGCCTTCGGCCAGATGGCCGACGCCCATCCGGACGGCCTGGCGGTCCAGCGGATCCACGGCGACCTGCACCTCGGCCAGGCCATGCGCACCCCGCACGGCTGGGTCCTGCTGGACTTCGAGGGCGAGCCGGCCAAGTCGGTCGCCGAACGGCGCGAACCGCAGACCGCGCTGCGGGACGTCGCCGCGATGCTCCGCTCCTTCGACTACGCCGCCGCCCACCTACTGGCCGGCGGACCGCCCGACCCGGAACTCGCGCACCTCGCCGCCGCCTGGGCGCAGCGCAACCGCACCGCCTTCTGCGCCGGCTACACCGCGGGCGGCGGCACCGACCCGGCGGCCTCGCCGGAGCTGATGCGCGCGCTGGAGATCGACAAGGCGGTGTACGAGGTGGTCTACGAGGCCAGGCACCGGCCGAGCTGGCTGCCGATCCCGCTGGCCGCCATCAACCGGCTCGCCCTCACCGTCTGACCCGCCGCGCCCCCTCGCCGGCCGGTCCGGCCCCCGCCCCACCGGGGGCCACCCCCTCCCTCCTCCCCCTCTCCCGTTGCACCGC
>NZ_LGDO01000057.1:0-41174 GCF_001279805.1 Streptomyces sp. XY431 | reverse complement strand
TCGCTCGCGAGGTCTACCGCGTGCTCACCAGCACACCAACCGAACAAATCACGCAAACCGACCTTGCTCCCGCAACTTGACGTCTATAGGAGCATCCGCCGGACGACAACGGGTGTGCGGCCCGGAGGAGCTCTCCTCCGGGCCGCACACCCGTGCGTGGTGCGCGGTGCACGCGGCGTCAGCCGGCGACGGCGCGGGCCAGTTCGGCCAGGCGCGGCAGGCTGGCCAGCACCTCGTCGGTGGGGACGCCGAAGTCGATCAGGCAGGCGATCTCGTCGACGCCGGTGCCGGCCAGCCGCTCGGCCAGGGCCGTCGCGGTCTCCACCGTGCCGAACAGGCCGTGCCGGTCGAAGTAGCGCTCGAAGGCCTGGCCGACCAGGAAGTCGAGGTCCCGCTCGGACAGTCGCGACAGGTCCGGCATCCGCCCGCCCGGACGGGCCAGCAGGCCGGTCAGGTGCAGCGAACTGCGCAGGTAGCGGGACATCGGCCCGCGCACGGCGGCGCGGACCCGGTCCACGTCGTCCCCGAGGAAGGTGTGCAGCATCAGGGTGACGTGCCCGTCGCCGCCGTCACCCAGCGGGCTTGCCCGGTACGCCTCCCGGTAGAGCCCGATCCGCTCGGCCAGGGTGTCGAGGTCCTGGCCGAGCAGGTGGGTGAGCAGCCCCGCCCCGAGCCGGCCCGCGGCCGCGAAGGTGTCCGGGTTGCCGGAGGAGGTGAGCCAGACCGGCAGTTCGGCCTGGACCGGGCGCGGGTACACGGTGATCTCGCTGTCCTGCCCGCTGCCGTCGCGGCGGGTGACCGTGCCGCCCGCCCAGAGCCGGCGGACCTCGGCGATCCGGTCCTCCGTCAGCTGCCGGCGGTCGGCGTAGTCGTCGGGCGCGAGGACGAAGTCCCGACTGTGCCAGCCGGAGGCGAACGAGACGTCGACCCGGCCGCCGGAGATGTTGTCGACGAACGCCCACTCCTCCGCCACCCGGATCGGGTCGTGCAGCGGGAGCACCACGCTGCCGGCCCGGATCCGGATCCGGTCGGTGGCCGCGGCCAGCGCGGCGGCGGTCACCGCCGGGTTCGGGTAGAGGCCCCCGAAGGGGTGGAAGTGCCGTTCCGGCGTCCAGACGGCGGTGAGGCCCTCGCGGTCGGCGAACCGGGCGCCCTCCAGCAGGAGGCGGTAGGCGTCCGCCGCCGAGCCCTCCTCGGCGGCGAAGTAGCTGAGACTGAGTTGCATGGCGGGACTCCCCCAGTGGTGCGGATCTGACGTGCGGCTCAGGCGGCCGGGCCGGCGGCGGGGACGAGCGAGGCGGCCTCGGCGAGCAGCGGCAGCTGGCCGAGGTCGGCCGGGTTGTTGATCTGGGCGTACCAGTGCACGGCCCCGGCGTCCCGGTAGGCGGTCAGGGTCTCGGCGATCTCCTCGGGCGTGCCGACGGCGCCGTAGCCGCGGATCTCCTCGACCGGCTCGCCGGTGTCGAGGACCCTGGCGGCCAGCTCCCGGGTGTCGCGTCCGACGCACAGCACCACGGCGGCGGTGACGGTCACCTCCGCCGGGGCCCGGCCGACCTCGGCGCAGGCCTTCGTCAGCCGGTCGATGCCGGCGGCGACGTCCGCGGGGGCGCCGAAGGGGATGTTGAACTCGTCGGCGAAGCGGGCCGCGAGCAGCGGTGTGCGGCGCTTGCCCTGGCCGCCGACCAGCAGCGGGGGCCGGGGCCGCTGGACCGGGCGGGGCAGCGCGGGGCAGCGGTCGATTCCCGTCCGCAGCCCCTGGTAGGACACCTCGGTGCCCGGTTCGGCGGCCCACAGCCGGGTGACGATCTCCAGGGTGTCCTCCAGCCGGTCGAACCGCTCGGCCACGCCGGGGAACTCCAGTCCGTAGGCCTGGTGTTCGCGCTCGTACCAGCCGGAGCCGACGCCGAGGGTGAGCCGGCCGCCGCTCATCGCGTCGACCTGGGCCGCCATCAGCGCCAGCACGGCGGGCTGGTGGAAGGTGGCGGCGGACATCATCGTGCCGAGCCTGATCCGCTCGGTGTCCCGGGCCAGGCCGGCCAGCGTGGTCCAGGCGTGCAGCGGGCCGGGGCCCGGGTCGCCGTCCCCGATCCGGAGCAGGTGGTCGCTGGTCATCAGGGCGTCGAAGCCGAGCCGTTCGGCCTCCCTGGCGAAGGCGGCGACCGCGGCGTAGGTGGTGCCCTGCTGGGGCTCGACCAGGAGGCGTAGCGTCATCGTGGATCCGTTTCGGATGGTCGGGGTGGGGTGGGGCGCCGGGGCCGGCCCGTCACAGCGGTGGGCCCGTCACAGCGGGCGCAGCGGCGGCGGGTGCGGGCAGTCCCGGCGGGGGAGCGCGAGCGCGGCGGCCACCGGGACGCCGAGGTCGAGGGCCCAGACGCTCCACTCACCGGGGGCGGCCCAGCGGCCGGCCGAGCGGAGGCTGTCGCCGGGGGCGTCCGGGTCCACCCGGACCTCGGTCAGTCCGCCGCCGCCGATGCCGTGCCCGGTCGCCTTGGCGAGGGCCTCCTTGAGCGTCCAGTGGCGCAGCAGCGCCGGCCAGTCCGGCTCGCCCGCCGCCCGGAGCTCCTCCGGGTGCAGGACGGCCGCCGGCAGTCCGGGCGGCGGGGGCGGGCCGGCGGGGCGGTGCCGCTCGATGTCCAGGCCCAGGGGCTCGACGCCGACGGCGCACGCGGTCCAGTCCCGGCTCTGGCTGACACTGACCGTCAGTCCGGCGGGGCGGCCGCGGCATTCGACCCGCAGCGGCCCGGCGGGCGTGCGGAGCAGCTCGACCTCGGCCGGCCCGCAGTCCGCGGCGGCGGCGACCAGCCGGCGGGCCGTCAGGCGCCGCCACAGGTAGCGGACGGCGGCGGGCCGGCTGCGGTAGCGCTCGGCGTGCCGCAGTTCCTCGGGCCGGCTGGCGGTCTCCGGAGGGGGTTCGGCGGGCACGGTCCTGACGGCGAGCCGCACCGGCGGGTGGTGGCCGGCGGGACAGTCCTGCGGCGCCGTCGTCACGAGGCGGCGCGCACGCCGGCCACCGTCGGCCTCCCGGCCGCGGCCGGGAGGGCCCAGCGCTCCCGGATCGCGGCGACGCTGCGTTCGGCGGCCCGGCCGTCGCCGTAGCAGAGCAGTCCGGGCTTGCGCATCGCCTCGTAGGCGGCGCGGTCGGCGAGCAGGCCGAGCACCTCGGCGACGATCCGCCGCCGGTCGGTGCCGATCAGCTTGGCGCAGCCGGCCGCCACGCCCTCCACCCGCTCGGTGCGGTCGCGCAGGACCAGGACCGGGCTGCCCAGCGAGGGGGCCTCCTCCTGGACGCCGCCGCTGTCGGTGAGCACGAGCGTGGCGCGGTGCAGCAGCCCGACGAAGTCGGTGTACGGCAGCGGTCCGCACAGCAGGACCCCGGGGTGGCCGCCGAGCGCGCGCTCGAAGACCTCGCGGACCTGCGGGTTGGGGTGGAGCGGGACGACGAAGCGCAGGTCGGGCCGGGCGGCGCAGAGTTCGGCGACGGCCCGCGCGACCTCCTCCGTCGGGCGCCCCCAGGACTCCCGGCGGTGCATGGTCAGCAGGACCACCGGGCCGCTGTGGGCGACGAGTTCGGACAGCCGCGGGTCGTGGAAGTCGACCGGGCGGCGGAGGATGGTGTGCAGCGCGTCGATCACGGTGTTCCCGGTGACCACGATGTCGGCCGGCTTGATGCCCTCGCCGAGCAGGTTGGCGGCGGCCTCCCGGGTCGGGGCCAGGTGCAGCGCCGCGACCTGGGCGATCATGCGGCGGTTGATCTCCTCGGGGAACGGCTCCTGCGGGTCCCCGGTGCGCAGCCCGGCCTCCAGGTGGACCACCGGGATCCGCGCGTAGGTGGCGGCCAGGGCGGCCGAGAACGCGGTCGTGGTGTCTCCCTGGACGACGACGAGGTCCAGTTCTTCGCGCCGCAGCGGCTCCTGGAGGGCGTCGACCAGGTCGGCCGCCATCGGGCCGAGCGGCCGGCCGGGTCTGAGCACCTTGAGCCGGTAGCGCGGACACAGCCCGAACGCCTCGTTGATCTCCTCGACCATCTCCTGGTGCTGGCCGGTCGAGACGAGCACCGGACGGAATCCGTCGGCGGCCGCGAGCGCGAGCGCGAGCGGCGCTATCTTGATGGCTTCCGGGCGAGTTCCGTAGACAATACCCACACGAAGGGTCATTGAGTTCCCTTCCCCCCAGTTTGTGAGCGAATCGTTTGCGCGCCGAATCGGACAGGGCCGTATTGCGGACCGACCGAGCGGAATGCGCCGCAAAGATCGCCACCACTGCGGAGAGAGGGCGGCAGCCACACCGACGAGGTACACGGGCCGCGGGTCCGGGCCCCTGCTACGGGGCGGCGCGGCGGGGCCACCCGAGGGCCCGCGCCACTTGACTGTCCGGCGACACATCAGCTTTGCACGCGTCAGTTGCCCAGGTCAACGGCTGATCGTCAGGTTCATGCTCGACTTCTGCGAACCCTTGACGCCCATGATCGCTGTGCTAGCGTGCGAGCTGCGGTTGCCGACCTGATAGTTGGGCAACCCGGACATTCAACCGCCAGTCCGGCAAAGGGCATCCGTGGATACGGACCAGCCGGGACTGCGCGACAAGCACATATGTGAACATCTGTGGGGGTAGATGTGAATGAGGCGCTCAAAGTCGCCGCGCGCACCGAGGATGTAATTCTTCCATTCGGCCGCCCTATTTACGACGAGCGTGAGACCGACGCGGTCGTTTCGGCATTGCGCTCCGGAGATCTGGCCACCGGCCGGATCGTCCAACAATTCGAGGACGACTTTTGCGCCGGCTTCGGCTTCGGTCACGCGCTGGCCGTCACCTCCGGCAGCACCGCCAATCTGCTGGCCCTCGCCGCGATGGTGGAGCTGGGACGCGCCCGACCCGGTGACCGGGTGGTCGTCTGCGGCGCGACCTTCGTCAGCGCCGTGTCGCCCGTCTCCCAACTGGGCCTGGTGCCCGTCTTCGTGGACATCGCCGAGGGCGATGTCAACATCGACCTCGACCTGGTCGAGGAGGCCGTCACCGCCCACGGCGCCGTCGGCGCGCTGCTCCCCCACACACTGGGGCAGCCGCTGCCGATGGACCGGCTCGCCCGGATCAAGGAGCGGCACGGCATCTTCCTGATCGAGGACTGCTGCGAGTCGCTCGGCGCGACCTCCGGCGGCGTCCCGATCGGCACCGTCGGCGACGCGGCCACCTTCAGCTTCTACGCCGGCCACCATCTGACGATGGGTGAGGGCGGCGTCGTCGCCTGCTCCTCGGACGAGGTCGCGCAGATGCTGCGCAGCCTGCGCGCGTTCGGCCGCGACCCCGGCTACCGGCTCGGCCGCTTCGGCTACCCCGTCGGCGACCGCCCGGTGGCCGCCGAGGAGCGGTACGTCCACCTGCGGCTCGGCTACAACGCCAAGATCACCGATTTCCAGGCAGCCTTCGGCCGGGTCCAGCTGACCCGCGCCGCCGAACTCGCCGACCAGCGCCGGGAGACCGCGGCCGCGCTGGAGGAGGTGCTGACCGCCTTCGGCTGGCAGGTCCTGGGCACCCCCGCCGCCGCCGAGGCGGTGCCGTTCGGCATCGCCGTCCTGCTGCCCGAGGGGCTGCGCAACGTCGACGTGGTGCAGCCGCTGATCGAGCACGGCATCGACCCGCGCGGCTTCCTCGGCTCCTCGCAGGCCGACCAGCCCTGCTTCGACGCCGTCCCCACGGTCGTCCACGAGCCCTACCACCGGGCACGCGAACTGGCCCACCGCGGACTGCTGTTGGGCTGTCCCCCGGCCACCGACCACGTCGCGGCCGCGGCCGCGCTGCGCAGAGCTCTGGAGTCGCTGTCGTGAAGATCCTCCTCGTGGCGGAGAAGTACCCGCCGATCGTCGGCGGCGGCGAGACCCACCTGCACCAGCTGGCCGAGGGCCTCGCCGCCCGGGGCCACGAGGTCACCGTGGTCACCGAGACCGTGCCGCCGGGCCCCGAGCGCGACGCCTACCGCACCGGCGCCGTCCGGGTGGTGGAGGTGGACGGCCTCATCGACGCCTGCCAGCGGCTGGACGGCAAGCAGGCCGTCGCGAGCCTGTACCGCGAGTTCACGGCGAGCGACGCCGACGTCGTGCACGTCTTCAACTACGTGCCCGCGCTGCTGACCACCTGGCTGCGCAGTGCCGTCAGGGGCCGGCTGGTGGTCTCCCTGTTCGAGACCCACATGCCCGGCATCCGGGTGTTCGACCTGTGGGGCGACTACGACCTGGAGCGGACCCTCCAGCGGAGCCTGGTCGACAACCTGCGGGCGGACCTCATGGTCGCCGGATCGCAGGCCTACCGCCGCTGGGCCCTGGACGCCGGCTTCGAGGACCGGGACATCCACGTCGTGGAGTTCGGCACCGACCTCGGCCGCTTCACCGAGGACGCGGAGGGCCGCGCCGCCTGGCGCGCCCGGCACGGGGTCGCCGACGGGGACACCGTCTTCCTGGTGCCCGCCCGCCCGGTCCCCCGCAAGTGCATCGAGGACGCCGTCGCCGCCCTGGCCGTGGTCGCGAAGTCCCACCCGGGCGCCCGGTTGGTGCTCACCGCCCCCACCGCGCGCTCCAACGACGCGTACGTGGACGGCCTGCGGGACCAGGCCGAACGGCTCGGGGTCGCGGACCGGATCATCTGGGAGTACGGCCTCGCCTGGCAGGACATGCCCGGCCTCTTCGCCGCCGCCGACGCCGTCGTCCTCCCCTCCTCGCACGAGGGCTTCGGCATCGCCCTGGTCGAGGGCATGGCCGCCCGGCGGCCGGTGATCACCTCCGACGTCGAGGGCCACGACGAGGTCATCGACGACGGACGGACCGGCTTCCGCTACCCGCCGCAGGACGTCGCGGCGCTCGCCGGGCGGATGACCACCGTCATCGAACAGGACATGCGGCAGCTCGTCGACGAGGCCCGGGCCGAGGCCCGGCGCCGGTTCTCCTCGGAGGCCGTCGTGGCGGGACACGAGCGCGCCTACGAGGCGGCGCTCGCACTGCCCCCGCGCACCGAGGGCACCCCCTCCGACCGAGTGAGTGAAATCCAGGCATGAGCGTCAACCACCTCGCCGCCACCGCGGCCCCCCTCGCACCGCCGAACCGGTTC
Source organism: Streptomyces sp. XY431 (assembly GCF_001279805.1). NCBI lineage: Bacteria > Bacillati > Actinomycetota > Actinomycetes > Kitasatosporales > Streptomycetaceae > Streptomyces > Streptomyces sp. XY431. Next base: position 34,079 of record NZ_LGDO01000057.1, on the reverse strand, counting down.
ACCGACCTGGCCGCGGCGCTGACGGACTGGCTGCGCCGCGGCGGCACCCGGGCGGAGAACGGCGCGTACTGCGGCTGGCGCACCGCCGAGGGCGAACTCTCCTACCACTACCCCGAGATCACCGGCTACATCCTCACCTTCTTCGCGTACAGCGCCGCCGACGAGGCCGACCTCGGCCGGGCCCGCTCGGCCGCGGACTGGCTGATCGACCGCTTCGACCGGGGCGACCTGTCCGGCCGCCCCGACCGCGGCGACGGCACCGTCTTCCCGTTCGACCTCGGCATGATCACCCACGGCCTGCTGACCTTCGGCGCCCGGACCGGGGACGAGCGGATCCTGGCGGCCGGGCGCCGCGCGGCACGACTGCTGCTCGACACCCGGACCGACGGCGTCCTGCCCACGCTGCTCACCCCCGAGGGCGCTCCCGCGCCGCGGCCCGCCTGGTCGACCACCGGCCGGGCCCACCTGCTCAAGGTGCTCCAGGCGCTGCTCAGCGCCGCCGAGCACGGGGTCGAGGGCGCCGCCGAGGCCGCCGAGCAGCTGGTACGGGAGGCCGACGCGACCGGGGCCCGGCCCGGCTCGGCGCCGCTGGCCACCTGCCCGGAGAGCGACCTGGTCAGCCTGCACGCCTCCTGCTACGCGGCCGAGGGGCTGTGGATGTGGGGCACCGCCCGCGGCGACGCGGCGGCCCTGGAGCGCGCCCGGACGATCACCGCCTGGGTGTGGGAGCAGCAGCTCGCCGACGGCGGCTTCACCACCTACGCCCACCTGACCGGCGGCCCGGCCGGCGACCACCGGCAGAGCGACGTGCTCGCCCAGGCCGTCCGGCTCGCGGTGCTGCTCGACCTCGACCCGCCCCGGCTCGCCGACGCGGCCCAGGCCCTGGTCGAGAGCACCGAACGGCACGAGGACGGCGCGTCCACGCTGTACTGGCCGGCCGCGCCGGAACGCCACCGCAACTGCTGGAGTTCGCTGTTCGCCCTCCAGGCCCTGCGCCTGCACGGCGACCGCGGTGCCTCCCTCGACTGGCGGGAGCTGGTCTGACGGCCATGGACGACCACCGCACGCTCCCCGCACCGTCCTCGCTGCTGTCCACCCGGATGCCGTTCGAACCGCTCGACTACAGCCACGCGGCGGGCTCCTGGATCCACCTGGCCGACGGCCGCCGGCTGCTCGACGCCTCCAGCGGACTCGTCTGCGTCAACATCGGGCACGCCCACCCGCACGTCCTGGCCGCGATGGAACGCCAGGCGCGGATCGCGACCTTCGCCTCCGCCGGCGCGCTGCGCCCGGCGGTCCAGGAGGAGCTGGCCGCCCGCCTCACCGAGGCGGTCGGGCGCCCCTCCGACGCGGTGAGCCTCACCAGCTCCGGCACCTCCGCGGTCGAACTCGCCGTCTCCCTCGCCCGACTGGTCCAACGCGGCCGGGGCGAGGAGGGGCGGCACCGGGTGCTGACCGCACGGCTCGGCTACCACGGCAACAGCACCCTCGCCCTCGGGCTCTCCGGGCACCGGCGGCGCCGGCCGCACCCGGACGACGCGCTCGGGCTGGCGCCCGCGTTCGACCCGCCGTACCCGGGGCACCACCGGGCCTGCCCGTTCGACACCTGCCGGGCGGAGTGCGTCGAGGAGGTGGTGAAGGCCCTCCACGAGGCGGGTCCGGAGACGGTCGCCGCCGTCCTGATCGAGCCGGTCAACGGCACCACCGGCGGCGCCTTCACCCCGCCGCCGGGTTATCTGGCCGCCCTCCGCGAGGCCTGCCACCGGGCCGGCGTGCTGGTGGTCCACGACGAGGTGCTGACCGGCCTCGGCCGCACCGGACTGCCGCTCGGCGCCGACCACTGCCCGGGCGGCGAGGCCGACCTGCTGGTGCTCTCCAAGGGCCTGTCGGCCGGCTACCACCCGGTGGCGGCCGTCCTGGTCGCCCCCGAGCACGCCGAGGTCCTGCGCGGCGGCGGACGCCCGCTGCCGCTGATGGGCACCATGTCCGCGACGCCCCTGGCCGCGGCCACCGGTCTGGCCGTGCTCGACGTCCTCCGGGAGATCGGCGCGCTCGCACCCGGCCGGGTGCGCGGGGCGGAGGTCGGCGAAGCCGTCCGGGCCGCCACCGAGGGCCTGGCGGCCGTGCGGCGGATCCGCGGCGTGGGCTACTTCCACGCCGTCGAACTCCGCCCCGGCACCCAGGCGGCGGCGCTGCGCGAGGCGCGCGAGGCCGGACTCCTCCTGTACCCCTTCAATGGGTTCGAGGCCGACGGGGGCGGAGAGGGCCTGATCGTGGCCCCGCCGCTCACCGTGACCTCGGACGAGATCGACTTCCTGACCGGGGCCCTGCGCGGCGCGCTCGCGCGTACCGCCCCGGACCGGAATCCCTGATGTGAAAGGCAACATGCTGATGGCAGGTCCCACAGCAGCACCCGCGGCGGCACCCGCGGCGGTGGCACTCGCGGCCGACTGGTCCGGCCGCCGGGTCATGGTCACCGGCGCGGACGGCTTCATCGGCTCGCACCTCACCGAGGCGCTGGTCGCCCGCGGCGCCGAGGTCACCGCCGTGGTCCGCCGGGTGTCGCACACCCAGGTCACCAACGGCTTCCGCAACCTCCCCGGGGCGGCGGCCCGCCGGCTCGCCGGGGTGCTGCACCTCGACCTGGCCGGCGCCTCCGCCGTCCAGGTGCTGAGCCGGGTCGAGTCGGACGTCTGGTTCCACCTGGCCGCGGACGCGTACGTCCCGGCCTCGCTGCACCAGCCGGCCGCCGTCGTGCAGACCAATGTGACCTCCACCCTGAACGTGCTGGAGGCGGCGATGATCCGCCGGCCCGAGCACGTCCTGGTGACGAGTTCGAGCGAGGTCTACGGCACCCAGCCCGAGGCGATCACCGAGCGGCACCCGCTCGAACCCGCCACCCCGTACGCCGCCTCCAAGGTCGCCTGCGACCGGCTGGCCTGGTCGTACCACAACGCGCTGAAGGTCCCGCTGACGATCGTGCGGCCCTTCAACTGCTACGGCCCCCGGCACGTGTACGACGCGGTGCCGCTGTTCCTGGCGAAGGCGCTGCGCGGCGAGCCGATCACCGTCAACGGCACCGGCGAGCAGACCCGCGACCTCACCTATGTGGCGGACACCGTCGAGGGCTTCCTCGCGCTGGCCCAGCTGCCGCCCACCGGCGAGGTCTACAACATCGGCACCGGCACCGACCACCGCGTCGTCGACGTGGCCCGCGCCGTCCTGGAGCTCACCGGCTCGCGCAGCGAGCTGCTCTTCGGCCCCGAGCGCGCCGGCGAGGTGCACAAGCTCCAGGCCGACCCGGCCAAGCTCACCGCCGCCACCGGCTGGCGCCCCGGCCACGACCTCACCGCCGGTCTCGCCGCCAACCTCGACTGGATGCGCACCCACCTGGAGCAGCTGTGGTCGACGCGGTCCTGATCGACGCCGGGGGCGTCCTGTTCAACAACATCTCCGAGGAGACGGACTTCCTCGACCGCCTCGCCCGCCGCTACGGCGCCGACCCCGCGCTGCTGCCCGCCGCGCTGGACGAGCGCGACGCGGCCTACGAGGTGGGCCGGGCCCACGTCCACGACGTGCTGCGGGACGCGCTGGTCGCCGCGGGCGCGCCCGCGGACCTGGCCGTCGAACCGGACTGGCTCGACGCCCAGTACCTGGACTGCCTGGTGGCGCACGCCCCGGCCTTCACCATGCTCGCGGAGCTCCGCGAGCACCGGCCGGACCTGCTGCTCGTCCTCGCCAACAACGAGGCCGCCCACTGGGACCGGGTGAAGGACGGGCGCCACGGCCACCTGGGGCTGGTCGACGTGATCGCCTCCTCGTGGCAGGTCGGCCGGGTCAAGCCGTCCGCGGAGTTCTTCGCCGCCGTCTCCCGGTCCTGCGGGCACCCGCTCGACCGCTCCCTGCTCATCGACGACAACCCGGAGGTGCTGGCCGCCGCCGAACGGCTCGGTCTGCACGTCCTGCACGCCGCGTCACCCGCGGCGCTCCCGGGCCAGGTGGCCCGCCGGCTCTCCTACGAGTCCGCCGCCGCCCGTCCCGCCGCCCTCTGATCCAAGGACCACACCTCATGACCCAGCTCGCCCCGGAAGACATCGCGGCCGCCCGGGCGCTGCCCCTGCTCCCCGAGCAGCGTCGCTTCCTCACCCGCAACCTGCCGGAGGAGCACCACTGGAACCAGGTGGCGCTGCTCAAGGCTCCCGCCGAACTGACCGCCGACCACGTCCGGTCCGCGTTCCTCTCGGTGATCAACTCCCACGACGGCCTGCGGCTCTGCCTGTTCGGCAAGGAGCGCGGTCCGCTGGGCGTCCAGGCCCGGCCGCTCGACACCATGCCGATGGAGAGCGTCGACCTGCGCGGGCTCGCCCCGGCCGAGGCCGAGGCGGCGCTCACCCGCGAGTGCACCCGGATCCAGGGCTCGATGCGGATGCACCAGTCCCCGCTGGTCCGGCTCGCGTACTTCACGCTGGACGGCGGCGAGCGGCGGATCCTGCTGGTGATCCACCACTTCGTCTGCGACGGCCTGTCGTTCGGCATCGTCCTCTCCGACCTGGAGCGGGCCTGCCGCGCGGTGCTCGCGGGCCGCGCCCCGTCCTTCGCGCCGGCCGGGACCACCGCCGCGGACTACGCGATCTGGCTCACCAAGCTGCTCGGCCGCCCGGAGCTGCGCGAGCAGATCCCGCTCTGGGAGCGGATCGGCCGCGCCACCGACCCGGTGCCGCTGGACCGGCCCGAGGCCAACACCATGGCGACCACGGACACCGTGGTGGCCGGCCTCGGCCACCAGGACACCGCCCGGCTGATGGACGAGGTGCTGCCCGCCCGCGGCCTGGGCATGGTGGACGTCTTCCTCACCGCCGCCGTCCCCACCCTCCAGGGCGCGAACGGCACCCGCGGCCTGCGCACCAACCTGATCGGCCACGGCCGTCGCGGACTGCCGGAGCAGCCGAACATCGCCCGCACGGTCAGCTGGCTGTCCACCCGCTACCCGCTGACCGTCGAGGTCGACACCGCCGGCGACTTCGACGCCCAGCTGGAGTCCGTCGGCAAGCAGACCTCCGAGGTCCCCATGGACGGCGCGGGCTACGGCCTGCTCCGCTACCTCGGCGACCCGGAGACCGCCGCCCGGCTGGGCGCCTCCGGCGAGCCGGACATCACCGTCAACTACCTGGGCAAGCAGGGCGGCGGCGCCTCCACCGCCACCAAGCTGCTGACCCGGGCCCCCGAGTCCCCCGGGCCGGACGAGACCGAGTCGGGCGAGCGCGAGCACGTGCACGGCATCGACGTCCTGGTCAGCGGCGGCGAGCTCAAGGTGGTCTGGTACTACAGCACCAACCAGTTCGACCGCGGCACCGTCGAGGGCTACGCCGCGGAGCTGCTCGACCGGGTGCGGGGCGGGCTGCTGCGATGACCGGCCGGCCGCACCCCGGGCCCGGCCGCACGGACGCGGAACTCGCCGCCGTCCAGGCCGAGGCGCTCTACGTGATGGACGACGAGGGCGTGCTGACCGCGGTCAACGACGTGGGCCGCCCCGCCCCGGCCCGGTGCTTCCTCTCCCGCACCCGTGCCTCGGTGCGGGTCTGGACCAGCGCCGAGCTGCCCGCCGCGACCGCCACCGCGATCCGCGCCTGGGCCGCGGCCCAGCCCCCGGTGGAGGACCTCACCGAGGTCGCCGAGGTGCCGGCCGAGGTGGCCCGGCTGGTCGCCGGGCACCGGCCGGTCACCGACACCTTCGTCGGCCCCGCCTTCGCGGTGCTCGACCCGCTCGCCTCCCCCGAACTCCCGGGGCTGCGGTTCGAGGTGTGCGGTCCCGACCGGGCCGAGGTGTTCCGGGCCGACTTCCCCGAGGTCACCGCCACCCTGGCGGAGCGCCAGCCCACCGTGGCGGCCTTCGACGGGGACCGCCCGGTCGGGGTGTGCTGCTCCGCCCGGGTCGGCCGGTGGGCCTGCGAGGCCGGCACCGAGACCCTGCCCGAGTACCGGGGCCGCGGCATCGCCTCCGCCCTGGTGGCCCGCTGGGCCGAGCAGGTGGAGGCCACCGGCAGGACCGCCCTCTACAGCACCGAGTGGGACAACCACTCGTCGCTCGCCGTGGCCCGGCGCCTCGGCCTGCCCCTGTATGCCGTCAACATCAACCTGTACTGACCGTGGTGCGGCCCGCTCCCCCGGAGCGGGCCGCACCGGGAAGGCAAGAAGCGACGTGTCGCAACTGACGACCGGCCACCTCCTGCGCCGGGCCAAGGACCTCGCCGACGGCAGCGGCGACCGGGAGTTCCGGCAGGTGGTGCGGCAGATCGCGGCCGCGGCGGACGCCCGGGAGCTGCTCAGCCTGGCCCGGATCGTCGACTCGCGGACCACGCCGCCGCCGGCCGACCGGCGGATCCGGGTGGCGCTGGCCGGGAGCTTCACCACCGACCTGCTCGGCCGGATCCTGCGGATGGCCCTGCTGCGCTGCGGCGTGGACGCCCAGGTGGACGTCCACGGCATCGGCCAGTACGGCAGCCTGCTGGCCGACCCGTCCAGCGAACTCCATCTCAGCGCGCCGGACTTCGTGGTCCTGGCGGTGCACCACGACGAGCTCGGCCTGCCGGCCGACTCGGCCGATCCCGACCGCGAGGTGGCGGCCGAGGTGGCACGCTGGCGCGCCCTGTGGGACCGCGCCGCCGGCCCCGGCGGGGCCCGGGTGGTGCACTGGCTGTTCGCGCTGCCCGACGACCTCGCGCTCAGCTCCTTCTCCGCCCAGCAGCCCGGCTCCCGGTACCGGATGGCCCGGCAGGTCAACGCCGCGCTCGCCGACGCCGCGAACCCGGACGTGCTGGTGGTGGACTGCGAACGGCTCGCCTCCTCGGTCGGCGCCGCGTCCTGGTTCGACCGGCGCACCTGGCGGCTGGCCAAGCAGCCGATGGCCACCGAGGTACTGCCCCTGCTCGCGACCGAGACCGCGGGACTGATCGCCGCCGACCTCGGCCTGTCCAAGAAGTGCCTGGTACTGGACCTGGACAACACGGTCTGGGGCGGGACGATCGGCGAGGACGGCCTGGACGGGCTGGTCCTCGGCGGCGACGCCGGCGAGGGCCACCTCGACCTCCAGCGGCTCGCGCTGCGGCTGCGGGACAGCGGCATCGTGCTCGCGGTCTGCTCCAAGAACAACCCGGAGGACGCCCGGCTGCCGTTCCGGGAGCACCCGGACATGCTGCTGACCCTCGACGACATCAGCGTGTTCAGCGCGGGCTGGGAGCCCAAGGCCGTCCAGCTGCGCCGGATCGCCGAGGAGCTCGGCATCGGCGTGGACGCGCTCGTCCTGGTCGACGACGACCCGGTGGAGCGGGCCCAGGTCCGCGAACTGCTGCCCGAGGTCGACGTGGTGGACCTGCCCGCGAGCAGCGGGGACTACGCGCACACCCTGCGCCGGTACCCGCTGCTGTGGCAGGTCAGGAGCACCGAGGCGGACGCCGGGCGGGCCGACTCCTACCGGGCCAGGGCGGCGGCGGGCCGGCTCCTCGAGGAGAGCCCCGGCCTGGACGACTTCTACCGCAGCCTGGCGATGACCGGCGCGTTCCTGCCGGTCGACGACATCTCCCGGCCGCGCGCGGTCCAGCTGCTGATGAAGACCAACCAGTTCAACGTCACCACCCGCCGCCACACCGCGGCCGAGCTGGACCGGCTGCTCGCCGAGCCCGGGGCCGTCCACTTCACCGCCCGGCTGACGGACCGCTTCACCGCGCACGGCCTGGTGGGCCTGCTGCTCGCCCGGCGGACCGCCGAGGTGCTCGCGATCGACACCTGGCTGCTCAGCTGCCGGGTGATCGGCCGCACGGTGGAGGACTCCATGTTCCACACGCTGGCCGAGCGCGCGGCGGCCACCGGGGCGCGGGCGATCGAGGGCAGCTACCTGCCGACCGCCAAGAACGTCCCGGTGGCCGAGCTCTACCGGCGGCTCGGCTTCGACCTGGTCCGTTCCGACCCGGACGGCGCCACCCACTGGCGCTACGACCTCTCCGGCGCGGGCCGGCCGGCCCGCAACCCGTTCATCACCGAAGGACAGTGAATGCCGCTCACCACCACCGAGCTCGTCGGGATCATCGCCGCCGAGATCGAGGACATCCGGTTCGGGGAGATCCCGGCCGCCGACATCGCGCCGGACACCCTGCTGTGGTCCGTCTCGGAGGAGGCACTCAGCCTCGGCCTGGAGTCGGTCGAGCTGTTCGAGCTCGTCTACCGGGTGGAGGCCCGCAGCGGGCTGCGCTTCCCGGAGGACTTCGAACTCGTCTCGATCACCAGCGTCGGCGACCTCGCCGAGCGGCTGACCGCCGGCTGACCGGCACCGGACGCGGAACGGGCGGTGGCCCCCACGGATCCCGTGGGGGCCACCGCCCGTCGCGTGCGCGGTCCCATCGGCCGCTCGGGGGGCCGGGCCGCCGGTCAGGCCGCGGTGGCGACGACCACCAGGGCCTCGACCGGCACCTCCAGCGGCCCCGCCGGGCCGGCGAACGGCGCGGCCCGGCGCAGGAACTCCTCCCGCAGGGCGGCCCGGCCCGGCGTCCTGAGCAGGTGCCGGGCACCGACCGAGGCCCGGGCCATGCCGTCCCACCAGGCCTCGGCGGAGGGCAGGGCGACGGTCCGGCGGTGCCGCTCGAAGCGCGGCCCGGCGAAGCCCGCCCCGAGCAACCCGGCCCGCAGCTCCCCGGGCTCCGTCCGCCGGGCCCGCTCGGCCATCACCGCGCGCACCTCCGCGGGCGCCTCGTCCAGCAGCAGCTCCCCCAGCAGACCGGTGAACGGAGAGCGGTCGGGGCCGCTCCAGGTGGTCAGCACCAGCTCGCCGCCCGGCCGCAGGACGCGCCGCAACTCGCGGAGTCCGCCGTCGAGTTCCGGCAGGTGCGGGAGCAGGAAGGCCCCCGCGGCGGCGTCCGCCGCGCCGTCCCGGAACGGCAGGGCCGTCGCATCGGCGGCGAGCACCGCTCCCCGGCCGAGGGTCGCGACGGCCGCCGCGCACATCGCCGGCGAGAGGTCCGTCGCGACGCAGCGCAGGCCCCGCTCCCGCAGCCGCGCGCCGAGCGTGCCGTCGCCGCACCCCAGGTCGAGCACCGTGGCGCCCGGCCCCGGTGCCAGGGCGGCCGCGGTGGCCTCGGCGAACAGCGCCGTCACCGGACCGAAGAAGTCCAGGTAGGCGGCGGCCTCCCGGCGGGCTTCGAGCGCCCGGAACTCCCGCAGCCGCTCCTGGGTGTGCTGGGTGTCCTGGGTGCGGGCTTCGAGCCTCACAGGCCGATCTCCTTGCTCAGCGGCCGGACGACCCGTCCGGGCCGGTCCGGACGGGTGGTGTGCCGGTGCCGGGCCCGGCCGGGGGTCGGTCCTGCGGTCCGTCGCCGGTCCTGCGGTCGTCGCCGGTCCCGGGGTCGTCGCCGTCATGGCCGGCCCCCGCCGGCCCGGGCCGCCCGGCGCAGCTCACGGGCGCTCAGGCCGGTCGGCGCGGGGTCGGGCCCGGCGCTGCCGTCCGCCCGGTCGGTCCGCTCGGTACGGTCGGTACGGTCCGCCCGCTCGGTACGGTCGGTGCCGGTTTCCGCCGGGGCGAGCCCGGCGGCCATCCGCCGTACGGTCGACTCCGTGAAGACGGTCAGCGGCGCGACGTCCAGGCCCAGCTCCGACCGGAGCTCGGCGGCCAGCCGCAGCGCCCCGGCGGAGTCCCCGCCCAGGTCGAAGAAGTTGTCGTCCGGGCCGACCTCGGGCCGCTCCAGCACCCGGCCCCAGATCCCGGCCAGCCGCTGTTCGAACTCCCTGCCGCCGAGCCGGGCCCGGGCCGGGCCCGAGGTCCGGGCCGGTGCCGGCGTCCGTCCGGACGGCGGCACCGACGCGCCGGGGCGGAGCAGCTCCGGCAGGTCGAGCTTGCCGTTGGCGGTGAGCGGCAGCCACGGCCGGACCACGACCTCGTCCGGCAGGTGACCGGCCGGCAGCCGACCGGCCAGCCAGCCTCCGACCTCGGCCGGGTGCAGCGTCCCGCCGGGGAGCGGGACGACGCAGGCGACCAGGCGCGGGGCCGTCCCCGGCGCCGCGTCCAGCGCCACGGCGGCGTGGGCGACCCCGGGGGCCTCGCGCAGCCGACGGGCGATCTCGGACGGGGAGACCCGGTGGCCGCGCACCTTGACGGTGCCGCCCGCGCGGCCGAGGAACTCGACCGTGCCGTCCCAGCGGAGCCGGCCGCGGTCGCCGGTGCGGATCAGCGAGTGCCCCGGGTCCCCCCAGGGGTCGGGGCGGTGGACCTCGGTGGTGCCGTCCTCGTCGTCCAGGTACCCGAGGGTGGGCAGCGGGCTGCGGACCGCGATCTCGCCCACCGCGCCCACCGGCAGCGGCCGGTCCGCCCGGTCGACCACCGTCAGCCGGGCCTCGACCGCGCCGGCGCCGAGCCCGGTACGGGCCGGACCGGCCCAGTCGGGAGCGACCTCCGCCGCGCTCGCGGCCTGCGGCGTCTCGGTGGTCCCGTAGATCGTGACGATCCGGGCGGCGGGCGCCGTCCGCCGCCAGGCCGCGACGGTGGCGCCGGACAGCTGGTCACCGCCGAAGCAGGTGAGCCGGACCCGGTCCAGCACGGTGTCCCCGGCGGCGGCGGTGCGGGCCAGCAGGTCGCCCATCAGCGGGGTCAGGTGCAGCACCGTCGGGCCGAAGCCGGCCAGGGCGGCGAGCATCCGTTCCGGGGCGATCCTGGTCCGCTCGGAGGGCACGGCCACGCAGGCGCCGTTCCAGAGCGGCAGCAGCAGGTCCCGGAGCATCGGGTCGTGGGTGCGGCCGGACAGCAGCACGAAGCGGTCCCGCGCGGTGAGGCCGAAGCGGTGCGACCAGTCCGCGAGGAAGGCCGTGAGCGGCTCGGCCGCGCCCAGCACCAGCTTGGGCTCGCCGGTCGACCCGGAGGTCGCCAGGACGTAGCGCGCGGTGGCGGACCGGCCGGCGGGCCTGCGCACCCGCTCCGCCGGGAGCGGCGCCGCGCGGTCGGCGGGAGCCACCGCCGGCCCCGCGTCGCCGTGGGTGAGGGTCCAGTGCGGGCGGGCCCGTTCGACCAGGCGGTCGCGCCAGGGCTTCGGCTGGGCCGGGTCCTCGGTGAGGACGACCGCGTCGGCCGACCAGGCCCCGAGGATCGAGGCGACCAGGTCGCGGCCCTCCGCCGCGGCGATCCGCACCAGCTCCCCCGGGCGCAGTCCGGCCCGGTGCAGCGCCTCGTGCACGGCCGCGGCGGCGGCGCGCAGTTCGCGGTAGTCGCAGGTGCCCCGCTCGTCCACGACCGCGGGCGCGTCGCCGGGGTGCGCGGCGATCCGCTGCTCCAGCGACCGCTCCGCCGACCGGCGCGGTGCGGCAACCGGGACCGGGGCCGGGCCGATCTCGACGCCGGTGCCGGTGGCCGGGCCGTCGAGGAGGGTGCGCAGCGTGTCCGTGACCTGCTCGGCCAACGACTCCGCCCACGGGGGGTCGAAGCGCTCGGCGTCGCAGACCACGTCCAGCACGGTGCGCCCGTCGCGCCGGTCCACGTAGAGGGTGAGGTCGAACGGGGCCCCGGAGACCGGCGGGACGGCCCGCCGGGCGGTGGCACCGGGCAGCCGCAGGCCGCGCTCCGGGAAGCTCAGCGCGTTGAACCAGACCGAGAACAGCGGGGCCGGGCCGCCGCCGCTGCCCGCCCTGACGGCGGCCACGACCTCCTCGTACGGCACGTCCTGGTTCATCTGGGCCTCCGTCAGCGCGCGCTGGGCCCGCCGGACGGTCTCCGGCAGCGCCTCGGCGAGCTCCAGCCGCAGGGCCACGGTCGCGTTGAAGAAGCCGACCGTGTCGCCCGTGGCGGCGGTGGTCCGGCCGCTGAGCGGAGCGCCCAGCACCAGGTCGGTGCGGTCGCTCCAGGCGCCGAGCACGGTGGCGAAGCAGCCCAGCAGGACGGCCGCCGGGGCGCAGCGCAGCTCACGGGCGGCCGTGTCGAGCCTGCGCGCCAGCTCCTCGGGCAGCTCGTGCCGCACCCGGACCGGTGCGGGCCGGCCGGTGGCGGCCCGCACCGGCAGGTCCGGCGCGGCCGGCAGGTCACGCAACCGCCCGGTCCAGTGGGCGAGCTGCTCGGCGGGCGGCGCCTGCCCGGCGGCCTCGGCGCTGTGCGCCGCGTAGGAGGGCGCCGGGGGCAGCGCCGGGGTCAGGCCGGCGGCGCGGGCCCGGTAGCACTCCGACAGCTCGTCCCAGAGCACCTCGACGGACCAGCCGTCCAGGACCATGTGGTGGGCCACCAGGGCGAGCAGTCGGCGCCCGTCGGTGGTCGGCAGCAGCGCCCAGCGGGTGAGCGGCCCGGTGCCCAGGTCGAAGCGGGTGCGGGCCAGCCGGGCGAGGTGGTGCTCGGCCGCGGCGGGGGTCAGCGGCCGGGGCAGGACCTCCAGGCCGTTCGCGGGCGCGGCGTGCCGGTGCTGCACCGGGCGGCCGTCCACCGTGCGGAAGGTGGTGCGCAGGGCGTCATGACGCTCCAGCAGGTCCCGGACGGCGTGGGCGAGCGCGGTCTCGTCGACGGGGCCTTCGAGCTCCCAGACGTCGACCACGTTGTAGGCGCTCTGCCCGGGCTCCAGCTGTTCCAGGAGCCACATCCGGCGCTGGGCCGGGGCGAGCGGGACGTCCTGACCGGGCGGCAGGCCCGGCCCGACCGGGGCGTCCGGCCCGACCGGTGCGGCGGCGCGGACCCGGGCGGCCAGCTCCCGGACGGTGGGCCCGGCGAGCAGTTCGCGGATCTCCAGGACCACTCCGAAGCGCTCCCGCAGCCGGACCAGCAGCCGGGCGGCGAGCAGCGAATGCCCGCCGAGGGCGAAGAAGTCGTCGTCCGGGCCGATGTCGGTCCGCCCGAACAGCTCGCCCCACAGGGCGGCGAGCGCGGTCCCGACGTCCCGGCCCGGGTCCGGCGGGGCGTCCCGGCCGAGGTCCTCGCCGCGGTCCTCGCCGGGGTCCCGGCCGGTCGCCGGCCCGGCCGCGCCGTCCGGCCGCGCGGTGACCAGCGCCAGCAGCGCCGCCCGGTCGAGCTTGCCGGTGGCGGCGACCGGCAGCGCGTCCAACCACTCGATCGCGCTCGGGATCATCGCGGCCGGCAGCCGGGCCGCGAGCAGGGCCCGCAGTTCGGCCGGGGCCGGGCGGGGCCGCTCCCCCGGCACCAGGAAGGCCGCCAGCGCCCGGTCGCCCAGCGGGTCCAGGAACGGCAGCACGGCCGCCCGGCTCGCACCGGTGGCGGCCATCAGCAGCCGGCGGACCTCGCCGGGCTCGATCCGCTGGCCGTGGATCTTCACCTGGTCGTCGATCCGGCCGACGTAGTCGTACTCGCCGTCCGGGCGCAGCCGGACCAGGTCGCCGGTGCGGTACAGCCGGCCGCCCGGGGCGTCCGGGTCGGGCAGGAAGGCCCTGGCGGTCAGCTCGGGCCGCCCGAGGTAGCCGCGGCCCACCCCGGGGCCGCCGATCCAGAGCTCGCCGTCCTCGCCCGGCGCGACCTCGTGGCCGTCACCGTCCCGGACGGACAGCCGCGAGCCGGCCACCGCGGGGCCGATGGTGACCGGCCGGCCGTCCCCGGCCCGGGAGACCCAGCAGGTGGCGAAGACCGAGCACTCGGCCGGACCGTAGGGATTGACCACGGTCGCGGTGCTGTGCTCGCGCAGCCGGCGCAGCAGCGGCTCCGGCAGGGCCTCCCCGCCGACCACCAGGACCCGCAGGGCGTCGAGCCGGGCGAAGCGCCGGTCCTCCATCAGGACTTCGAGCATCGACGGCACGAACTGGGCGACCGTGACCCGGTGTTCCCGCATCATCCCGACCAGTCGGACCGGGTCGCCGTGCGCCCCGGAGGGCACCACCAGCAGCCGGGCGCCGCACACCAGGGGCCAGAAGAGTTCGCAGACCGAGTAGTCGAAGGCGTAGGCGGTCTTGTGCAGCACGGTGTCGTCCGGTCCGAGCGGGACCGTCCGGGCCAGCCAGCCGACCTTCCGGGCGATCGCCCCGTGCTCGTTCAGCACGCCCTTGGGGCGGCCGGTGGAGCCGGAGGTGAAGACCGCGTAGGCCGCGTGCCCCGGGCCGACCTCGGGCAGCGGCCGGTCGGGACCGACGGCCGAGGGCGCCGCGCCGGGCCGCCGGTGCCCGAGGTCCGTCAGCCCGGTGCCCTCCGGGAGCGCGCCGGCCGGCGGGGGCCCGGAGACCACCACCTGCCGCACCCCGGCATCGGCGAGCATGCCGCGCAGCCGCTCGGCGGGCTGGTCGGGGTCGACCGCCAGATAGGCGCCCCCGGCCCTGAGCACGCCGAGGACGGCCGCCACCAGGACGGCTCCGCGCGGCATCAGCACCGCGACCACCTCGCCCGGCCGGACGCCGCGGGCCACCAGCTCGCCGGCGATCGCGCCGGCCAGCTCCCAGAGCCCGCGGTAGTCGAGGGCCTCCCGGCCGTCCTCGACCGCCACGGCGTCCGGGGTGCGGCGGACCTGGTCCTCGACCAGGTCCGTGAGGGTGGTGGGGGTCTGCGGTTCGGCCACGCGGCTCACTTCCTCGCTGCTCACTGCCTCGCTACTCGCTTCCTCGGCGGTCGACGCCGTCCCGGTCCTCGCGGACGTGGCCCGCGTCGACGTGGCCCGAGCCGTCGCGGTCCGCGCCGTCGCCGGGCTCCAGGCCGTGGTGGTCGACGGCGACGAAGCGGAACTCCGTCGTGTACCGCCCGATGCCGGGCCGGGACAGCCACAGCCCGTCGGGGTCCGGCAGCATCTCGCTGATCACGAGTTCGGCCGGGCCCTCCTTGGCCGCCTTGCGGACCATCCGCAGCAGCGAACGGACCAGCAGCGGGTTCCGCGCGTCGACGTACACCGGCTTGCGCTCCCCGGTGACCCGGACGAAGGTCCGCCGGGGCAGGCCCAGCCGCTCGGCCAGCAGCCCGAACGCCCGGTGGTCCGCGGCCTCGTCCGGCGAGGCGCCCAGGTCGAGGCCGTCGGCCGGCACCCGCCAGGTCTCCCGCACCACCACCAGGCCGTCGATCGTGATCCGGGGGACGTGCGGCAGGTCGGGGACCATCCCGAAGGCGTTCACCGTGACCATGGAGAGCAGTTCGCCGAGCACCTCCAGCAGCTCGGCCCGGAAGCCGCCCCCGGCGTCGCCCACCCACAGCACGCCGTCCTCGCGGGTGATCGTCAGCCCGGCGGCGGGCAGCACCGCGGCGGTGGGCGCACCGCCCGGGTCGTTGCCGATCGACCAGTAGGTGTACGTGGGCGACAGCAGGGCGAGCGGCGGGAAGGTGCGGGAGGTGACGGCCCGCCACTCCTTGGGCACCCGCCACTCCTTGGGCAGCATCGGCACCACGCGGTGGCCGATGCCGTCCCGCTCGACCCGTTCCAGCAGCTGGGCCGGGTCGGGGTGCTGGGCGCAGAACACCCGGTTCTCGGTGGTGTTGACGGCGGCGTGCAGCTCGCCGAGCACGAACAGCGCGTCGCCGGACGCGACATCGGCCGGGTCCGCCGCGCTGACCATCAGGTCGGGGCTGTGGTAGCGGGCCGCCGTCCAGCCGGCCCGCGGACAGTCGAAGGTCTCGCGCACGGCCGCGCGCAGCTCCGCCGAGTCCAGGGTGACCGGCCCGTCGGCCCGCTCGACCGCATCGGCGAGCAGCGCCCACCACCGCTCCCGCAGCCGGGACGACACCTGGGCCGGGACGACGGCCTCCGCGCCCACCAGGTGCGGGCCGAGCAGCAGGGTGAGCGAGCTCAGCCGGACGGGGCCGTCCGGGTCGCGCGCGACCAGCCCGTCGTACAGCTCGTCGGCGATCCGCAGGTACTCCCGGGCGACCTCGTGGGTCAGCCAGCGCGCGGACTCCAGGACGAGTGCAAGGGCGGGGCCGAAGGCGGCCACGGCCGACCGGCCGAGCCTCAGCTCCACGTCCCGGACGGTGTCCTCGTACACCACCGTCCGGCCCGCCCCGAACTCGCCGTCCCTGCGGTAGGCGCCGGCCCCGGTGACCTCCTCGAACTCCCGGTGCAGCGCGGCGACCGCCGCCACCACCGCGTCCGGGTCCCCGGCCGCCCCGGCCACCCGGTCGCGGGCCGCGATCAGCCGGTCCAGCTCGGCGAGCGCGGCCCGGACCGGTCCGTCCTGCGCGCAGGCCAGCAGCCGCGCGCGCAGGTCCTGCTCCGGCCGGGAGCCGAGCGGCACGGTCAGGTCCCAGCGCAGCAGGCCGCGGCGTTCGAGCGCGGCCAGCCGCTCCGGGACGGCCTGCTCGTCCGCGGGGTCGAGCAGACCGAGCCAGCTCGCCTCCTCGGCCAGTTCCCGGGCGGAGCGGGTGCCGTTGGCGGCGGCGAGCAGCACGGCGGACAGCTCGTCGAGAGTGATCGGCGCGCGGTACGGCGCCACCGCCACCCCGCCGCGCAGCTCCACCGAGGGGTTGCGGCGCGGCGCGACCCACGGGCGCAGGCCGTGCCGCTCCAGCAGCGCGTCCGCGACCGCGTCCACGGCCCACACCTCGAAGTAGACGGAGCGTGCGGACAGCAGCCCGGCCCCCGCGTCCACCCGCATCCCGTCGCCGTCGTCGACGGTGCCCCAGGCGACTGGTCCGAAGAAGCCGATGGTGTCGTTCTTGGTGCAGTAGCGCTGCACGTAGCGGGTGAGGACGGTCTCCTTCTCCCGGACCCGGTTGTTGCGCCGCTCGGGCAGCGGGCGGGCCGCGAAGCCGTCGAGGTGGGTGGCCACCAGCTTCGGGTTCTGCCAGGCCACGGCCTCCCGGAAGAGCGGCTCCCGGGCCACCTCCAGGAGTGCCTCGGCCGAGCTCCGCGCCGCCTGCTCGAAGCGGGCGGCGTACGCGTCCGGCCGCTCGTCCGCCGCCGGCGGCGCGGGGTCGGTCGCGAGCCGGTCGACCCACTCCGCCGGCATGCCGGCGGTGCGGACGACGAACTGGTCCCAGAGCGCGAACGCGCCGGTGTCCAGCGGGATGTGGTGGGCCGCCCGGCCGGGGCGCGCGGGTCGCTCAGCCATGGAGGGCCTCCGCCACGGTGCGCTGGAGCTCGCCGAGGGTCGGGTGGTCGAACATCGCCGAGATCGGCAGCTCGACCCCCAACTCGTCCCGGATCCGGTCCACCAGCTGAATGGCCGCCAGACTGTCACCACCGGCGTCGAAGAAATCCTCCTCCGGACCACCCGCAGCACCCAGCACCTCCGCCCACAACTCGGCCACCGGACCACCGACCGGCACCACAGCCCCGACCGCCGCCGGTACCGCCACGGCCTCGACGAGCGGTTCCGCCACCGCCGCCTCCCGGCCGCCCCGCAGGGAGGCCTGGGTGAACGCGCGGACGCGGTCGAGCTTGCGGCGCAGCCCCTCGGGGGCGATCACCACCTGCGGGCCGAGGTCCCGGGCCAGCAGCCCGGTGAACAGCCGGGCGCCCAGGACCGGGTCGAGCACGGAGTCCTCGACCCCGGCCCGCTCCGGGTCGGCCGGGACGGCGGGCAGGACGGGGACGGCGGAAGGCGTGCCCGGGGTACCCTCGGCGCCCTCGCCGCCGGCGTCCCCGCCGGTCCGGCGCAGCCGCTCGACGGCCTGGGCCGCCATCGCCCGGTCGATCACCCGCAGCGTGAACCCGCGCACGGTGACCACCTCGCGCCCGGCCTCGTCCAGCAGTGCGAGGTCCCGGACCAGCGTGCCGCGGGCAGCGTCGGCGTGCGGGGTGACCAGTGCCGTGACGGTCGCCGGCAGCGCCTCCCGGACGACGATCTCCCGGTACGCGAAGGGCAGCGCGTTGACGCCCTCCGGCAGCGGCAGCGCGAAGGAGGTGGCGCAGTCCAGCAGGGCCGCGTGCAGTTGCTCCGTCGCGACGTCCGCGGCGTGCGCGACCGGCAGCGACAGTTCGGCCAGGACGGTCTCCCCGCCCGCGGCGATCCGCCGCAGGTTGTGCCAGCGCGGGCCGACCGTCATCAGCCCGGAGCCGTCGTTGTACTCCGGCAGCGGCCGGGGCTCGGGGTGCTCGGCGCGCAGCCGGCCGAGGTCGTGCACCGGCATCTCCTCCGCCACCGGGGTGACGGTGCCGCCGGCGTGCTGCACGGTCCTGCCGCCGTGCTCCGAGGTGACCCTGAACCGCCGTCCGGCGCCGTCCGGTTCCAGGGTCAGCGCGAGCCGGACCGGACCGTCGACCGGCAGCGGCGCGGTGAACGTGACGTCGGAGAGCCGCAGCGGCCCGGGGTGGAGGGTGCGGGCGGCGCGCAGCACCAGCTCCAGGTAGCCGGTGCCGGGCAGCATCGGTACGCCGTTCAGCCGGTGCTCGTCGAGCAGCCAGGCCTCGGGCGTCAGCACGACCTCGAAGGCGCCCTCGGGGCCGTCCGGACGCGCGGTGATCCCGACGCCCGCGTCCGAGCGCCACCGGGGGTCGTGGCGCGAGGCCTGGGCCGAGCTGTCGGCGGCCATCCCGGCGCCGTCCCAGGAGGGCCAGTTCACCGAGACGGTGCGCCCGGGCCGGCGCCGGGCGCGGTCGTGCGCGAAGGAGTCCAGGAAGGCGTTGGCCGCGCCGTAGTCGGCCAGGCCGAACTGGCCGCTGAGCGCCGCGACCGAGGAGAACAGCATGAAGAACTCGGGCTCGTCGCCCAGGAGTTCGTCGAGCAGCAGGGTGCCGCGCACCTTCGGGGCGAGTACCCGCTCCGAGGTCGCGCGGTCCTTGACCGCGATCATGCCGCCGCCGGTCACCCCGGCCGCGTGCACCACCCCGCGGACCGGCCCGAGCTCGGCCCTGGCCCGGGCGACCGCGGCCGCCAGGGCGTCCCGGTCGGCGACGTCCCCGGCCAGCGGCAGCACGGTCGCGCCGGTCGCCTCGATCCGGGTGATCGCCGCCACGGCGGCCAGCTGGTCGGCGGTCAGGCCGGTGCCGGAGTGCCAGTGCTCCCGGGCCGGCAGGCCGCGACGGCCCAGCAGCGCGAGCCGGACCCGGCCCAGTGCGGCCAGTCGTTCGGCGGCGATCAGGCCCAGGGCGCCCAGGCCGCCGGTCACCAGCCAGACGTCGCCGTCGGCCACCTCCGGCTCGGCCGCCAGCGCGGCGGGTTCCACCGGGCGGTAGTCGGGCGTCCACACCCTGGTCCCGCGCACGGCCAGCTGCTCCCAGCGGGCGCCGCGGTCCTCGGCCAGCACCGCGCGCAGGGTGCGGGCCGACGGCCCGTCACCGCCGTCCGCCGTCCCGGGCCCGGCGTCGATCACCCGGGTGCGCAGCCGCTCGGACTCCTGGGCGGCGATCTGCAGCAGCGGGACGGCGGCGGCCTTGGCCGGCTCGACGGCCTCGGTGCCGGAGACGTCCCGGATCCGGTCGCCGAGCACGGTGAGCCGGACCGGACGGCCCGGCCGGCCGCTCCGGGCGAGCTCCCGGACGGTGTCCAGCAGCGCCCGGTAGCCCCGGTCCAGCCAGTGCTCGGCCGCGGCCCCGTCGTCGAGACCGTCCGGGCGACCGCCCAGGAGGCACAGCTGGACGATCTCCAACGGGCCCTCGTGGGCGCGGAGTTCCTCGGCCACCCGGGCCAGTGCCCGCTCGCTGTCCGCGGCTCCGACCACGACCGAGGTCACCGTCGCGGCGTCGCCGAGGAGCCGCTCCGCGAAGCCGGCGCAGCGCTCCTCGGTGTCGCCGAGCAGCAGCCAGTGCCGGCCGGCGGTGTCCACCGACGCGTCGGCGCTCCCGTCGAGCGGCCGCTCGCGCCAGCCGGGGACGGTGATGCGGTCGTCCACGGGTGCCTCGGCGTCCGTGCCCGCCGCGGGCCGCGCCGGACCGGCCGCGGCGGTGTCCGTGCCCGGGGCCGCGACGGGCTCCACCGGGTCCGGGTCGATCCAGAACGACGACCGGTCGAAGACGTAGCCGGGCACCGCGGCCGGGATCCGCGGGTGCTGCCCGGAGACGGCCCGCCAGCGGACGGGGACGCCCTGCTGCCACAGCCCGGTCGCGGCGGCGCAGAGGACCGCCGAGGCGTCGGCGGTGGCCTGGGAGGGGAGCGAGACCGCGACGGACCAGTCCTGCGGGGCCCTGGCCGCGGCCCGCCGGATCGCCGGCGCGAGCGACTGCCCGGGCCCGAGCTCGACGAACACACAGGCCCGGTCGGCGCCCGCCGCCTCGACCGCCTCCCGGAACCGCACCCGCCCGGAGAGCTGGCGGCCCCAGTGCGCCGGGTCGACCGCCTGCGCGTCGGTGACGGCGGCACCGGTCAGACCGGAGAACCAGCGCACCACCGGCGGGCGCGGGTCCGACTCCGCGGCCAGGGCGGTGAGTTCCTCCGCCGCGGCGGCCATCAGCGGGGTGTGGCAGGCGCGGTCCGCGGCCGGCACGCCGACCCGGCGGCCCTGGGCCTCCAGCAGGGCACGGACCTCGGCCAGAGCCTCGGCCGGTCCGGCCAGTACACAGGCCCGCGGGCCGTCCTCGGCGGCCACCCAGACCCCGTGCTCCTCGGCCAGGGCGGCCGCCTCGGCCTGCGGCAGCGGCACACCCAGCAGCCCTCCGGCCGGCGAGGCGGCGACCAGCTCGGCGCGGCGGACCACCAGCCGGGCGGCGTCGGCGAGGTCGAGGACCCCGGCCAGGGCGGCCGCGGCGACCTCGCCGACCCCGTGGCCGAGCACGGCGTCGGGGGTGACGCCCCAGGACTCCCAGAGCCGCCCGAGCGCCCACTGCACCGCGAACAGCGCGGGCTGGGCGTACCGGGACTCCCCGAGCCGCTCGGCCGCCTGCGGGCCGCCGTGCAGCAGCAGTTCCCGCAGCTCCTTGTCGAGCACCGGGCCGAACAGCTCCAGGCAGTGGTCGAAGGCCTCCCGGAACACCGGCTCCCCGGCGTGGAGTCCGCTCGCCATGGCCGGGTGCTGGGCGCCCTCGCCGGGCAGCACGAACACCACGTCCGGCGCCTCGCCGACCGGCTCGGAGCCCCGGCGGGCCAGTTCGCTCAGGGCCTCGGCGAGGGTGTCCGCGTCGTCGCCCGTCACCACCAGCCGGTGCGGGTGGTCCAGCGGGCGGCGGTGCAGCGCCCTGGCGACGTCCGGCAGCGCGGAGCCGGTCCCGGCCAGGTGGTCGGCCAGGCGCTCCGCCATGGCCCGCACCGAGGCCGCGGAGGCGGCGGCGAGCGGCAGCACCACGGCGCCCGGCGCCTCGTCCCGGCCGCGGACCCGCTGCGGGGCCTGCTCGATGACGACGTGGGCGTTGGTACCGCCGATGCCGAAGGAACTGACGCCGGCGATCCGCGGCCCGGGCGCCCAGGGCTCGGTGCGCGCGCTCAGCGTGAACGGCGAGGCGGAAAGGTCGATCAGCTCGTTCGGCGCGGTGAAGTTGGCCGTCCCGGGCATGACGCCGCGGTCGACCGCGAGCACGGCCTTGATGAACCCGGCGATGCCCGAGGCGGGGCCGAGGTGGCCGACGTTGCCCTTGACCGAGGAGAGCCGGCAGAAGCCGGTCCGGTCGGTGAACCGCCGGTAGGCCCGGGTGAGCGCCTCGACCTCCAGCGGGTCGCCCAGCGCGGTGCCGGTGCCGTGGGCCTCCAGGTACCCGACCTCGGAGACCTCCACCCCGGACACCGCCAGCGCCTCGTGGACGGCGCCGAACTGGCCGTCGACACTGGGCGCGGCGAACCCGGCCTTGCGGCTGCCGTCGTTGTTGATCGCCGAACCGCGGACCACCGCGAGGATCCGGTCGTCGTCGCGCAGCGCGTCCGCGAGCGGCTTGAGCACGACCGCCCCGGCGCCGTCGCCGAAGATCGTCCCGTCCGCCGCGCTGTCGAACGGCCGGCAGACGCCGTCCCGGGAGAAGATCCCGCCCTGCACCCAGCGGTAGCCGCCGCCGTGCGGGAGCTCCAGCTGGACGCCGCCGGCCACCGCGACGTCGCAGTCGCCGTTGCGCAGCGCCTGGCAGGCCAGGTGGATCGCCACCAGCGAGGTCGAGCAGGCGGTGGCGACGGTCAGGGCCGGGCCGCGCAGGTCGAGCTTGTAGGAGACGATGGTCGCGATGTAGTCGTTGTGGTTGCCGGCCTGGATGCCGATCTCGCCGTAGGTGCGGGTGGCCCTGGCGTTGCGCCGGACGTTCAGCTCCGCGTACCGGTTGGTGGCGCCGCCGCCGAAGACGCCGATCGAGTCGCCGCCGCGCAGGTCGACCCCGGCGTCCTCCAGCGCCGAGTACGCCACCTCCAGGAACACCCGCTGCTGCGGGTCCCGCAGTTCGGCCTCGCGGGGGCTGAACCCGAACAGGCCGGCGTCGAAGTCCGCCACCCGGTCGAGCAGCGGGGCGCGCTTGACGTAGTGGGGGTCCGCGACGGCGGACTCCGGGACGCCCGCCGCGCGGAGGGTGTCGTCGGACAGGTCGCTGACGCTCACCCGGCCGCTCAGTACGTTGGACCAGTAGGTCTCCACGTCGGGAGCACCCGGGAAGCGGCCGGCGACGCCGATCACCGCGATGCGGTCGTCCTCGTGGGTCATGGAGGGTCCTCCTGTCCGGGCACCGGGGAGCGGCACCCGATCGATAAGACGGGGGTTCGGATCGCGGGCGCCGGCCGCCGGGGGTCCGGCGGCGCACGGTGACGGACCACCGGGGTGGTCGGCGGTCGGCGGTCCGGGCGCGAAAGGCGAACGGCGAAGGTGACGGTGACGGTGAAGGTGACGGTGACGGGTGAAAGGGCGGAGCACGGGGAGCGAAGGGTGGGGAGCGGAGCGCGCGGGGCGGGAGCTCAGCCGCTCCCGGCAGGTACCTCCGTCGGCGCGACGTCCGCGGGAACGCCTGTCCCGTAGGGGAGTTCACTGGTCGGGACGGGCAGCGACACCCCGCCGTCGACGGCGAGGTTGACCCCGGTGATGTAGGCGGCGGCGTCGCTGCACAGGAACAGCGCCGCGGCGGCCGTGTCCTCGGGCCGGGCCAGCCGGCCGAGCGGCACCCGCTGGGCGTGCCGCTCGAAGGAGGGCGGCAGGTCGGGCCGGCCGACCGCCATTCCGCTGAGGGCGCCCTCGGACGGGGTCGGCCCCGGGGCGATGGCGTTGACCCGGATCCCGTGCCGCCCCCACTCCCGCGCCCAGGTCGTGGTGAGCCCCAGCACACCGGCCTTCGCCGCGGCCGCGTGCGCGAAGTAGGGGAAGCCCCGGTGCGGGTCGGTGACCACGATATTGAGGACCACGCCGCTCTGCTGCTCGATCATGTGCGGCACGACGGCCCGGGTGCAGTGGAAGGTGCCCAGCAGATCGATGTCGACGACGGTCCGGAACGAGCGGGCGGACATGGTCTCCGCCGGTGACCAGAAGTTGGCGGCGGCATTGTTCACCAGCACGTCCACCGCGCCGAAGTGGTCCAGGGTCAGCTCGACCGCGCGCGCGACCTCGTCCTCGTTGCGGACGTCGCAGACCGCCGTCTCGCACCGCACACCCAGGGCGCGCAGGCGCCGGGCGGCCGCGTCCAGGCGGTCCCCGCTGCGCGAGGCCAGCACGACACCGGCGCCGTGCAGGCCGAATTCCCGCGCCATCGCATACCCGATACCCGAAGCCCCACCGGTGATGACTACCGATTTGCCGGCATAGAGCTTCGCCACAAAATGACTCATGAAGAAACCAACTCGCGCATTGCAGGATTGCACCCGGAGAAACCGCTCCGGGTCAATGGAAAAGCTCTGTCGAAAAGCCTTGACAAAGGGGGTCGAACAGAACTTCCGAGATTCCGCGGACGACACACGGGGGAATCCTTCACACACTCCGACAGTGCCTGCCGGAATCCCCCTCGACGGGGCCGGACCCGACCCGCACGAGGGCTGCGGCAGTACCGCGAACCACCCGGCCGTCAGCCGCCCCAACGCCCCTACCTGGCCTGCCGTCGAACCACGACGACCCCCGTCGCCCCCGCCGTCCGCGCGGCGGTCGGGCCCGGCCATTCCGGGCCGGCCGGCGGGGAAACCAGATCACCACCGATTGCTCACATATTCCGCCGGTCAGTACTGGAGAATTTCCATCGACACCCCGGCGCCCCCTCCCACCTGGGACGATACGGATCTTGTCGTGCCATGTCAAGGAACTCTTTCGCCCCTGGGGCGGGGCCCGGCCGGCCCCGAACAGGGGTGGCAAACGGCTCCCGGCGACCGCGGTCGCAGTTCGCCCGACACGCACCCCCGGCCCGGGGGGAACCAATGCGGTGCGGGAATTCCGAACTCCCGCACCGCCGTCAGGCACCGTCGTCGGGGCCTTCGACCGCCCGATCACCGACTGCACCGCCGGCCTTCGCGCGTTCACCCGGACCGGCGCCGCCGACTGCACCGCGGGCGAGCCGATCCGGACCTCCACCGCCCCCGGGCCGCGCGAGTACGACACCCCCGGCACCGGGTACATCGGCGACCAGCTCTACTGCGCCGCCGAGCGATCGCCGGACTGCCCAGGAAAACGCCACCGGGACACCGCACTTGACGATCGATCATATTCTGCACGCCGACGACATCACCTGCTGCAACGCCCGTGAGGGCCCACTGCGCTGCCAGCACCCCCCACGGGGGCGGTGGCCAACCGCCCGGAGCCGTTCGGCGTTCCGGCACGCGTTCCGGGAGCGCGTTCCGTCGTTCCGAGGCGCTCCCGGCCCGGGCCCAGCCCTAGCCCGGCAGGGCGTCCAGGGCGGGGGCGATGGTGGCGAAGGCGCGGTCGGTCAGTTCGGCCGGGTCCTCGGCGCCGTCGCTGGCGCTCCACAGTTGCAGGACGACGTCGAACGCGGTCAGCGCCATCCCCGCGGCGAGCCGGGGGTGGAGGCCGGTCGCGGAGCCCAGGTCCAGCCGGTCGGCCAGCTCGGCCGCCAGCTCGTCGCGCCACTGCGCCTGGCGCTCCAGGAAGCGGGCGTGCAGCGCCGGCGTGCCCAGGATCAGCTGCACCACCCGCAGCGCCTGCTCGGCATGGCCGGCGCAGGCGTCGATGGAGACCCAGACGGTGTGCCGCAGTGCCACCGACGGCGACTCCTCGGCCGGCCTGCCGGCGAGCTCGGCCCGCATGCCGACGCCCATCTCCCCGAGGAACTGGACGACCACGTCCTCCTTGGACGCGAAGTAGCGGAAGAAGGTGCGCTTGGACATGCCGGCCGCGGCCGCGATCTCGTCGACCGTGACCGCGTCGAACCCCTTCTGCGCCAGGAGGTTCAGCGCGGCCTGGGACAGCTCGTCGGAGACCAGCTGACGCTTGCGCTGGGCCAGGCTCGCTTCAGGGCGGGTAGTCACCCCCTCATGTTACACGCCGCGCCGTCTTTGACCCCTAAGGGCGCGCTTGACACTCGGTGACAGGTAGGGCAACGTGTGACGCATGACGAAGCAGCAGGGCTGGACCGCCGATCGGATTCCGGACCAGACAGGGCGGGTGTTCGTCGTCACCGGGGCGAACAGCGGCCTCGGCCTGGCGACCACCCGGGCGATCGCCCGCAAGGGCGGCCAGGTGATCCTCGCCGTGCGCGACGAGGTCAAGGGCCGACGGGCGGCCGCGGAGATCACGGCCGCACAGCCGGGCGCCCGCCTGGAGGTGCGCCGCCTCGACCTGGCTGACCTCGACTCGGTCCGCTCCTTCGCCGAACGGCTGCGCGTCGACG
This sequence comes from Streptomyces sp. XY431, assembly GCF_001279805.1. Taxonomy (NCBI): domain Bacteria; kingdom Bacillati; phylum Actinomycetota; class Actinomycetes; order Kitasatosporales; family Streptomycetaceae; genus Streptomyces; species Streptomyces sp. XY431. The sequence goes on along the minus strand of NZ_LGDO01000057.1, from coordinate 8,553 downwards.
GGACCCGCCCGGACGTCCTCGTCAACAACGCGGGCGTGATGGCGCCGCCGCGGACGCTGAACGCGCAGGGTCACGAGATCCAGTTCGCCGCCAACCACCTCGGCCACTTCGCCCTCACCGGGCTGCTGCTCGACCTGCTGGCCGAGGGCAAGGACCCCCGGGTGGTCACGGTGAGCTCGACCAACCACCGGCAGGGGAAGGTCTTCTTCGACGACCTCTCCGGCGAGCGCAAGTACTCGCCGATGGGCTACTACAACCAGTCCAAGTTCGCCAACGCCGCGTTCGGCTGGGAGTTGCACCAGCGCCTCACCGCGGCCGGCAGCCCGGTCCGCAGCCTGCTCGCGCACCCCGGCTACACCGCCACCAACCTCCAGACCAGTTCCCCGGTCGGCATGGTGAAGGTGCTCTTCGGCCGCATCCTGACCCCGCTCGCCCAGGCCCCGGACCAGGGCGCGCTGCCCCAGCTGTTCGCCGCCACCGCCCCGGACGTCGAGGCCGGGCAGTTCATCGGCCCGAGCGGGATGGCCGAGCTGCGCGGCGCCCCGAAGGTGGTCCAGCTGGCCCCGTCCGCCGCCGACGCCGAGACCGGCAAGCGCCTGTGGGAGCTGTCGGAGCGGCTGACCGCCGTCCGGTTCACCTTCCCCGCCGTCGCCTGACCCCGTCGTCCGACCCCCGGACGACCCCTGCCCGACCCCGCCGCCGGATCCGGCCGCGGGAGCAGGCCCCCGAACCAGGGGTCGCCGCGCATGACGCCCCCGGCATGCGCGGCGACCCCTGCGCCACTCGCGCCCCCGCACCACCCGCGCCGACCCCCTTGGCCCCTGCGCGGGACAACTCGTTCACACCCCCCGAACCCGGCTCCCCGTTCTCCCCGCGGCGGCACCGGGAATCTCGGCATTCCGTTTTGCAATATCGCCGCAATGAAAATCCAGCACCCCCCTCCGAACGACACGAACGGAACGACTCCCACCGCTTCCCGGAGGAGCTTCTCCGGCGAACCAAGGACTTTCCCCGAGCCAATCGTCATGAGCATGTGAGGTGGATCACTATCGAAGATCCGTCCGATGACGACCTGTTAGGGTGATGGCTCAATGTCGAGTTCCATCCACGGGGGTAAAAGTGGGGGAAGTAGCAAGCGTTGATGTGGCCGCCTTTCCGGCGTTCCCGTTCATCGGGTCGGACCACGACCCGTTCATTCCGGTCAGAGATCACGACCTGAAGCACCTCGACGAGTCGACCGGCAGAATCAGACTCCCCTTCGGCGGCTGGGCCTGGCTGATCACCAAGCACGAGGACGTGCGGCAGCTGCTGCGCCACCCGGGCTTCAGCTCCGACCAGTACCGCCCCGGGTTCCCGGTCCTGAACCCGATCCCGCCGACCCGCGAGGGCGCGTCCGGGCTGTTCATCTTCATGGACGGCGACGCCCACAGCCGCTTCCGGCGCATGCTGACCGCCGAGTTCATGATCAAGAACATCCGGCGGATCGAGCCGCTGATCGAGGAGACCGTCAACGAGGCCCTCGGCCGCATGCGCGAGATCGGCCCGCCGGCCGACCTGATGAACGAGTTCGCGCTGCCGGTGCCGTCGATGACCATCTGCCACCTGCTCGGCGTGCCCTACTCGGACCACGACTTCTTCCAGCACCACAGCCGCGCGATCATGGACCGGAACTCCGGTCCGGCCGAGGTCGGCGCCGCCATGGGCGCCCTGAACGGCCTGCTGGGCGACCTGATCGCGCACAAGCGGACCCACCCCGGCGAGGACCTCCTCAGCCGGCTGGTGGCCGAGCGCGTGATCCCGGGGGAGCTCAAGGAGGAGGAGCTCCTGAGCATGGCCATGCTGCTGCTGGTGGCGGGCCACGAGACCACCGCGAACATGATCGGGATGTCGGCGCTGGCGCTGCTGGAGCACCCCGAGCACCTGGACGCCCTGCGCGAGGACCCGGGCCTGGCGCCCAACCTCGTCGAGGAACTGCTCCGGTACTGCACCGTCGTCCGGACCGGTCTCCCCAGGCTCGCCCTGGAGGACGCCGTCATCGGCGACCGGGAGATCAAGGCCGGCGAGAGCGTCGTGGCGATGCTGTCGATGGCCAACCGGGACGGCTCGGTCTTCCACGACCCCGAGTTCTTCGACCCCCGGCGCAACGAGGCCCACCGGCACATGGCGTTCGGCTTCGGCCTGCACCAGTGCATCGGCCAGCCGCTGGCCCGGGCCGAGCTGCGGATCGCCCTGGTCCAGCTGGCCAAGCAGTTCCCCAACCTCCGGTCGCAGACGACCCTGGCGGACGTCCCGAAGCGCCACGAGGCGGTCACCTTCGGGCTGGGCGAACTGCCGGTGACGTGGTGACCATGCACATCACCGTCGACCGGGACCTGTGCTGCGGGTCCGGCAACTGCGTGGAGACCGTCCCCGACGTGTTCGACCAGGACAACCGGGACGGCATGGTGCTGCTGCGGATCTCCCAGCCGCCCGAGCACCTCCAGGAGGCGGTCGAGCGCGCCGCCCAACTGTGTCCGGTGGGCGCCATCGAGATCTCCCGCCGGAATTCGACGGACTGACCGACGCAGCACTGCACGGGGGCGAGCACGCCGCGTCTCGACAATCCGCCCTTCCATCCCCGCACCGTGTCCGGAATCCGGCCACCCGCAGAATTCTCCCGCGCGGGCGGCCGGATCCGGCCCGGGTGCGCCGCGCACCCGAAGCGGCTTTCCACGGATTTCCCGGCGATTTCGAGAGCGTCTTTTACTGTCCATTTCACCGGGTAACGCGACCACGATCTCGCGCTGCCCGGAAATGCGGGCCGAGCCCGGCGTGCCGATCATTCACGCCCGGCCGGCCCCGCCCCTCCCCCCTGTGTGCCCACATAACAGGAGAGCGGAAAAGTTGGATAGTGGCAGCAGCCAGACACGAGTATTTGTATGCAGTAGACACCCCTACGCGCGACTGGGCATTCGTGGGGCACTGAAGCAGGACGACGCACTGACCGTGGTCGGCGAGGCCGCGGACATCATCGGACTGCTGACGGCGACGGCGGTGCGCGAACCGGACGTCGTGGTGCTCGAAGCCCGGACCCAGACCGACCACCTGCACGAGCTGACCGCCCTCGACACCGCCCTGGTGGTCGTCGTGGAGGACGCCGAGACCGCGGCCGACTGGATCCGTCTGACGCAGGCCAACGTGCGTGCCGTCGTGCACTCGGACGATCCCGAGGAGGTCCTCGTCGAAGCGGTCCGCCGGGCCACCACCGGCGACTGCTACGTCTCCCCCGGCCTCAGCGGCCTGCTCCTCCGGTTCGTGCGGGACACCCTACCCCGCCCCCTCTCGGTCGTCCCCACCCACGCACCCTTGACTTCGCGCGAGTCCGAGGTGCTCCAGCTGGTGCGGCGGGGCATGGCCAACAAGGAGATCGCTCGTCGGCTGGGCCTGAGTGAAAAGACCGTCAAGTTCCACGTCTCCAACGTGCTCGCGAAGGCCCACATGGCCTCCCGGGCACAGCTGATCGCCTCGGCCGCGGCCATGTGAGACGACGGCCGCGGACGGCGAGGAGGACGACCGCACGACAGCGGGGCGTCCGCACGGAACCACCGTGCGGACGCCCCGCTGTCGTGTCCGCGTTCAACACCGGCCCCCGGTGGGCAGACTGACCGGACGTCCGACGGTCGGCGGACACGGCGGCGCCGGCCCCGGCGCCCGGGATCCGGTCGCCCACCTTGGTCTAAAGTCCTGGTTTCGCGCCGCCGATCCTGCCCCGAAGCCCTGCCTTCCTGCCGTTCCTCTGGCGGAAGTCCCGGTCCGGTCCGGAAACGGATACTCCCGGTATGAAGCCCTCCATGTCCGGTGACCAGACGATCGGCCGCACCCACGACACCGCCATCGCCGTGATCGGAGCCTCCTGTCGGGTCCCCTCGGCATCGGGTCCGGCCGCGTTCTGGCAACTCCTGACGGAGGGCACCGACGCCCTCTCGCCCTGGCCGGAGCAGCGCGGCCCCGGCGGCGCGTCCTGGACCGGCGGCTTCCTCGACGAGGTCGGCACCTTCGACGCCGCCTTCTTCGGCGTCGAGCCCGACGAGGCCGCGGCCATGGACCCGCAGCAGCGCCTCGCCCTGGAACTGGTCTGGGAGGCGATGGAGGACGCCGGGCTGCCCGACCACCGGCTGCGCGGCTCGCGCACCGGCGTGTTCGTCGGCGTCTCCTCCGACGACTACGCCGCCCTCGCCGCCCGCAGCGACCGGGCCGGCCACGGCGAACTGCACGACTTCACCGGCCGGCACCGGGCCGTCGTCGCCAACCGGGTCTCCTGGACCCTCGGCCTCCAGGGCCCCAGCCTCTCCGTCGACGCGGCCCAGGCCTCCTCCCTGGTCGCCGTCCACCTCGCCTGCGAGAGCATCCGCCGCGGCGAGTCCGACCTCGCCTTCGCCGGTGGCGTCAACCTGATCCTCTCGCCGGACGGCATGCGGGCCGCCGCCGGCCTCGGCGCCCTCTCCGCCAAGGGCCGCTGCGCCGTGTTCGACGAGAGCGCCGACGGCTTCGTCCGCGGCGAGGGCGGCGGCGTGGTCCTGCTCAAGCCGCTCGCGCAGGCCGTCGCCGACGGCGACCCCGTCTACTGCGTGATCCGGGGCAGCGCCGTCAACAACGACGGCGGCGGGGAGCGGCTCAGCGACCCCGATGTCGCGGGCCAGCAGCAGGTCCTGCGGCAGGCCTACGCCAATGCCGGGATCGGCACCGAGGCCGTCCAGTACGTCGAACTCCACGGCACCGGAACCCCCGTGGGCGACCCGGTCGAGGCCGCCGCGGTGTCCGCCGTGATCGGCCGCGGCGCCGACGGCCGCCGGCCGCTGCGGGTCGGCTCGGTCAAGACCAACATCGGGCACCTGGAGGCCGCGGCCGGCATCGTCGGCCTGCTGAAGGCCGCACTGGCGCTGCGCCACCGCCGGCTGCCCGCCAGCCTGCACTTCCGCACCCCCAACCCGGCGATCCCGCTCGACGAGCTGAACCTCCGGGTGCAGACCGAGCTCGACGCCTGGCCGGACCCGGAGGTCCCGCTGGTCGCCGGTGTCAGCTCGTTCGGCATCGGCGGCACCAACTGCCACGTCGTGCTGGCCGAGGGGCCCTACTCCGGCCACCCGGCGGACGCCGCCGCCCCGTCGGCCGGGGCCGCGCCGGTCGAGCTCACCGCGCCGGTCGACACCGCCACGCCCACCGCCGCCATCACCACCGCGCCCGCCGCCGCCGCGACCGCCGCGCGGGGCCCGCTGCCGTGGGTGCTGTCCGCCCGCTCCGGCCGCGCGCTGGAGGCACAGGCCGGCAAGCTGCTCGCCCACCTGGGCGCCGACGCCGGAGCGGCCGCGGCCGACGCCGCCGGGATCGCCCGCTCGCTGGCCACCGGCCGCTCCGTCTTCGAGCACCGCGCCGTCGTCCTCGGCACGGACCGCTCCGACCTCACCGCCCGCCTGGAGCGGCTCCACGAGGAGGCCGTCAGCGGCCTCGCCGCCCCGGCCGGGCGGACGGCCTTCCTGTTCGCCGGCGGCGGCGCCCACCGGGTCGGCATGGGGCGCGAACTGTACGCCGCCTACCCGGTGTTCGCCGCGGCCCTGGACGAGGTGCTCGCCCACCTCGACCCCGCCCTCGGCCTGCGCGAGGTGCTGTTCGGCGAGCGCGCCGACGCCGGGCCGGCCCTGGACGGCATGCGCTGCATGCAGCCCGCCCTGTTCGCCTTCCAGGTCGCCCTCTACCGCCTGGTCACCTCCTGGGGCGTCGAACCGGACCTGCTGGTCGGACACTCCTTCGGCGAGATCGTCGCCGCCCACGTCTCCGGCGCCCTCTCGCTGCCCGAGGCGGCCGCGCTCGCCGCCGCCCGCGGCGAGCTGATGGAGGCCCTGCCGGCCGGCGGCGCCATGATCGCCGTCGAGGCGACCGAGGAGGAGGCGCTCGCCGCGCTCGACGGCGTCACCGATGTCTCCATCGGCGTCATCAACGGGCCGACCTCGGTCGTGCTCTCCGGCGCCGAGGAGTCGGTGGCCCGGATCGCCGACGACTTCCGCGCCCTCGGCCGCCGCACCACCCGGCTCCGGGTCCAGAACGCCGCCCACTCGCCGCTCACCCTGCCCATGCTCGACGAGTTCGCCCGCCGGATCGACGGCCTGACCGTCGCCGAGCCGCGCATCCCGATCGTCTCCACCGTCACCGGCCGCACCGGCACCCCGATGACCGAGGACTACTGGATCGGGCACGTCGGCGCGACGGTCCGCTTCCACGACGCGATCAACGCCTGCCGCGCGCAGGGCGTCACCCGGTTCGTCGAACTCGGTCCCGACGCCACCCTGACCCCGCTGGTCCGGCCCGACGAGGCCGAACTCGCCGTGGCGCTCCAGCACCGCGACCACCCCGAGCCGCAGACCCTGCTCACCGGCCTCGCCCAGGCCTGGGTCTCCGGTGTGCCGGTCGACTGGGCCGGGACCATCGGCGCGGCACCGACCGTCGACCTGCCGACCTACGCCTTCCAGCGCGAGCGCTACTGGCTCGACGAGCGCCCCGCCGCGCCCGCCGCCGAGCAGCACCTCAGCTCCGCGACCCTCGCCCTGCGCGACCGGATCCGCACCGAGCCGGAGGGCTTCCTGCGCCGCTGGCTCACCGAGCACCTGGCCGAGGGCACCGGCGGGACCGGCTTCGCCGCCGACGAGACCTTCCGCGACCTCGGCTTCGACTCCGTGCTCTCCGTGCAGCTGCGCAACCGGCTCGCCTCGGCGACCGGCCTGCGGCTGCCCGCCAGTGTGCTCTTCGACTACCCGACGCCGAACGCCCTCACCGCCTACCTGCACGAGCGGATCGTCGGCGTGCTGGACGCCGCCGACGACGACCGGCGGACCGCCGCCCCGGTCGCCGCCACCGACGAGGACCCGATCGTGGTCGTCGGCATGGCCTGCCACCTGCCCGGGGGGATCGACTCGCCGCAGCAGCTCTGGCAGTCGGTGCTCGACGGCACCGACGCCATCTCCGAGTTCCCCACCGACCGCGGCTGGGACCTGGCCGGCCTCTACCACCCGGACCCGGCGAACCCCGGCACCAGCTACGCCCGCCACGGCGGATTCCTCTCCGGGGCGAGCGAGTTCGACGCCGACTTCTTCGGCATCAGCCCGCGCGAGGCCGCCGCCATGGACCCGCAGCAGCGCCTGCTGGTCGAGACCGCCTGGGAGGCCCTGGAGCGGGCCGGCGTCAACCCCGACGGACTGCGCGGCAGCCGCACCGGCGTCTTCGTCGGTGCGATGAGCATGGAGTACGGCCCGCGGCTGATGGCGTCCGGGCGGATCTCCTACCTGCTGGGCCTGGAGGGCCCGGCGATGACGGTGGACACCGCCTGCTCCTCCTCGCTCGTCGCCCTGCACCTGGCCGTTCAGGCCCTGCGCAACGGCGAGTGCTCGCTGGCACTGGCCGGCGGTGTCACGGTGCTCTCCACGCCGGGCATGTTCGTCGAGTTCTCCCGTCAGCGCGGCCTCGCCGCCGACGGCCGCTGCAAGGCCTTCTCCGACGACGCCGACGGCACCGGCTGGGGCGAGGGCGTCGGCCTGCTGGTCGTCGAACGCCTCTCCGACGCGCGACGCAACGGCCACCAGGTACTGGCCGTCGTCCGCGGCTCCGCCGTCAACCAGGACGGCGGCAGCAACGGCCTCACCGCGCCCAACGGCCCCTCGCAGCAGCGCGTCATCCGGGGCGCGCTGGCCAACGCCCGGCTGGGTGCGGCCGACGTCGACGCCGTGGAGGCGCACGGCACCGGCACCACCCTGGGCGACCCGATCGAGGCCCAGGCCCTGCTGGCCACCTACGGCCAGGGCCGCGACACCGAACAGCCGCTCTGGCTCGGCTCGTTGAAGTCCAACATCGGCCACACCCAGGCCGCCGCCGGCGTCGCCGGTGTCATCAAGATGATCGAGGCGATGCGGCACGGCGTGATGCCGCGCACCCTGCACGCCGACACCCCCTCCCACCACGTGGACTGGGAGTCCGGCGCGGTCAGCCTGCTCACCGAGCAGCGGGAGTGGCCCGAGCTGGACCGGCCGCGCCGTTCCGCCGTGTCCTCCTTCGGCATCAGCGGGACCAACGCCCACGTCATCCTGGAGGCCGCACCCGAGGAGCCGGCCGCCGGGACGCAGGAGCCGGTGGCGGAGTCGCCCGAGGCAGCGGGTGAGGGTCCGGTGCCGTGGGTGCTGTCCGCCCGGAGCGAGTCCGCGCTGACCGAGCAGGCCGCGCGCCTGCTGGAGCGGATCACCGACGGGACCGAACTCGACCTGCACGACGTCGCGTTCACCCTCGCGAACGGTCGCGCCCTGCTGGACCACCGGGCCGTCGTGGTCGGTGGCAACCGGGACGAACTGGTCGAGCGGCTGCGGGAGTTCAGCAGCGCCGGCGCCTCCGCCGGGGCGATCACCGGCCGGGTCGCACCGGGTGCGGCGAACGGTGCGGTGTTCGTGTTCCCGGGTCAGGGTTCGCAGTGGATCGGCATGGCGCGTGAACTCCTGGACTTCTCGCCGGTCTTCGCGGAGAAGATGGCGGAGTGCG